>NZ_CP102081.1:300000-600000 GCF_024582695.1 Mycoplasma sp. 1578d | reverse complement strand
ATCTCCTTAGCTGTCTTAACTATAGGAGATGTTTTTTACTATCAATAATTATTTCAAACCACAAAATTAAATTGTACCCATAAAAGGTTATTGTCAAAATTTTAAAACATAAGCATTATTAAGATAAAACAGAAAATATTTTCATTTTTTATTAACAAACTCTTTTTTTAACTTATACTAATAATGATAACTTTATTTTAAGAAAGGAATAATATATGAAAAAATGAAAATGGCTTACCACTACCTTAGTATCAACTAGCACACTATCATTAGCTTTGGTTTCGTGCTCATCTACTCAAGAAGAAAATAAAGTATTTAACAATTTTGACAAACGAATACAGTTTTTACAACATCGAAATGTTTGGTCCATTTTTATTGATAATCTTAGTAAAACACTTAAAGACATTTTTGGAATTACTAAAACCACATATTTAGATAAAGTTAAAAAAATGAGTCAATATAAAGGTTTACTTAATGATTTAGGCACCATTCTTAATGAAACACAAAAAGAAAATAATGATATTATCAATTGAGAGGAAATTCTTAAAAAATCACCCTTTAAAGATTTTTCTGATACCGATGAATTAGAAAAAAGTAATGCCAATGCACTTCATATCGCTTTTAATAAACTTTTTATCAAATCAAAAATGAGTAATGGACAATATGGATCTTACGAAATTAGTCGAAGTCCTTCAGAATTTTGAAATTTTAAATCAAACGATTTAGGATATCACCTATTCCAAAATATTTGAGACTATTTTATTTACTTACATCAAGAAGTTTCAGAAGAAAAAACCCCCAATAATCCCTCTCGTACTCCTATTATTCCCAATGCAGAATATCCAAATAACACCTATAACAACAATTATCAATCTAGATCTGAAATAGAAGAAGTATTTAATACCAAAAATATTTTTGAATTTTCAAAGTTGTCTCAAAAATTAAGTAATAATAAAGAGTTTAACAATATTCTTCAATTTTGAATACACACTCCGAGCGAAGATTGAAGTAATTCTGCAACAGAGAGATTTCATAACTTATATTTCTCTTATCACTTAATTAAGTATTACTCTCAATATCATCCAGATTTTATTACTTTGCCATCAGATAATAATTCTGGAACTTTTACATCGATGAATTTTAATATTTATACTAAATTATTATTTAATTTTTAGTAAGATATCTTTAATTTTTCTAGGTTATATTTCACAATAAAACATAATTTTCAAACAAGATAAAAATTAAGATCATTTGGTCTTTTTTATTTGCAAAATTATCTTTATTTGGTAAAATAAAAAAAGCAATACATAAAGACAGCAACGGCGTTAAGCTTAATTATGTTGCCGAGTGTATCTCTCTGAAGTTAGTTTGTATTGCATTATTTTTGAAAGGAGGCATAACAGTGTCTGAATCAAATTTCAAAATAGCAAAAAGAAACACAGTTAATGAAATTGTTCAAAAAGTTCAAGAATCAAAAGCCATTGCTTTTGCTGAATATCGTGGTCTTTCAGTTGCTGATCTTAAAGAATTAAGAATCCAAGCAAAACAATTTGGAGTTGAAATTAAAGTTTATAAAAATAGACTTTTTAAATTAGCAGCAGCAAAAACAGGATTTGAAAACCTTGCTGAGCATTTAGTAGGACCAAACATTTTTGCATTTTCAAAACAAGATGATATGTCTGCGGCAAAATTACTGGTTAAATTTGCTAAAACTCACAAACTAATGGTTATTAAAGCCGGAACATACGAAGGACAAGTTATCGATGCAAGTGGTGTTAAACAAGTTGCATCACTTCCAACACACGAAGAAGCACTTGGAATTCTTGCACGTTCACTTATGGCACCATTACAACAAATTTCATTATCACTTAAATTAGTAAGTGAACAAAAATCAGAATAATTAAATTTTATACATTACATAGAAAGGCATAACATGGCTAAATTAACAAAAGAAACATTTATCGAATCACTTAAAGAAATGTCAATTAAAGAAGTTATGGAACTTGTTGACGCAATGAAAGAAGAGTTTGGAATTGATCCAAGTGCTGCTGTTGCAGTAGCTGCAGCTCCTGCCGAAGGTGGAGAAGAAGCTAAATCAAGCGTTAAAGTTATTATTAAAGCTGACAATGGTAAAAAAGTTCAAATCATTAAAGCTGTTAAAGATTTACTTGGAAACTCACTTATGGAAGCGAAAAAAATCGTTGACAATCTTCCTGCTGTTATTAAAGAAAACATCAAACCTGAAGAAGCAGAACAAATTAAAGCTACTCTTGTTGAAGCAGGTGCTGAAGTTTCAGTTGAATAATTTCACTTTATAATAATTTAAAGTGTCTATTTTAGACACTTTTATTTTTGCACTTTATCCACTTTTTCCATAAACAAAAAGCACAAATTAGATTTGTGCTTTTTAATATTTACCAATAATTTTCTTTTCGATATATTTCTTTCTTAAATGAAGTAGCGGAATCATTAACGAAGCCAATACTAAAGTATAAATTGGAATGCTAATTACTGATCTAAATAAAATTGGAAGCATTATAATGACATAACTTTTTTGTAAGGTCAATTTAGATTTTGGGCTTAGTCAAGTTCTTCAGCGAATATATGCAAATGGACCTCAAATTCATCTAAAAATAACAATAATAATAACCACTGATGCAAATGACATAAGCACAATTAAAAGGTTATTTTTAGCAAGCGTTTCTTTTTTAGTAAATAAATATTTAAAACTCAAATAACTCATTATTCCAGCGATGATTGTTGAAAAAATCGCCATAACAACAAAAGTTGTAATTGAAATTTGTTTAAACCCAAATGTTGGTGAAATTTTAATTGAATCAATTTTTTGAGCACTGATTTGTCATCAAAAAACAAAAAACATTGAGGCTAAAACCATCCATAAAAAAACATTAGATAATATCACAGCTATTTTTTTGTTTTTCTCAAATAAATCAAAAAACATTGACATGATAAAGGTTGAAATAATTGGCACCACTCCATAAGCTCAATGTCATTGTGCAATATTTCCTGAAATTAACAATCCCAAAACATCAGCTAATACACCAACTAATGCTGCTTTAAAATATCTCAAAAAATATGAAACCACAATATAAAATAGAAACTCAAATGTTAATCCAGCTCTTCCAATAGTTGTGTTAACGATTAGATAAAGTCCTAGTAATAATCCACTAATTGCTATATCAATAATATCGAGTTTAAAAAACTCTTTAAAACTTGAAATTTTTTTAACTCTGTATTTTGAAACTCCAGTTAAATTAATAAATTGATCTTTTTCTTTAAGATAATAAGCATTTCCTAGTTCTAAATTAACTATGATGTTTTTATGGACAAAGAAATAATAAAGTGGCGAAAACAATCCGCTCAAGAATAATCAATAATAAACATATTTAGTTTTTTCACGCAAATAAATATTTTTTAATGCTATATTTCGGGCATAAAAGTATGCATCTTTCCAAAGAACAAGGAAGGACGATAATAAAGCAACCATTGAAATGATTAAAAATATTACTCGTGTTTGCAAGTCTATTTGACTTAATTGAATGTACATAATTAAACTAATTAAACTAATAAATAATGCTACACCACTTGCAACACTTGATAAAAAAGTCTTTTTTGAGAAAAATGAATGTTCATTTCCCCGTTTATTAAGGTTTAAATTCTGCTGTAATTTAATAATTATAATTATATCATTTATTAATTAGTAATATTACTATTTTGATTATTTGTATTATCGTTTAAATAAATCAAATTAATTCTTTCATTATTTTGCGTAATATTTTCATTAATTAAATTTAAAACTCTTAATCTAAAGAAATCATCAATACGCCCATTGATAAATTGAGTAGTTACATTATCAGCAAACTGCTCAAATTCTTTAATTGAGCACATATAAATTGCTTCTAAATTGCAATAAAAATCGTTTTGTTTATCTTTAGTATAGATTGGAATGGCATCTTCATAATTTTTATCGGCAAGCTTACTTAGATCATCAACCAATTCAATAAAAAAGATTCGATTATCAATTTCAAATAAGGTCAAGAGAAACTTGATTTTTTTAGTGTGCTCCTTGTTTATTTTGAAGATATTAAATGTTTTATTTTCCATATTTTTTCCTCCACATTTGAGTAATAATTTTTTTCTCTTCAAATGTAAAAAATTTTTATTTTTTTATTTAGCATTATAAAACAGGAAATATTTACAGAAAAATATTTTGATGAATATCCACATTTTTAGCAATAAAAAATTTTGAGCTTTTTTGTTAACGCTTTTTTGTTAACGCTTTTTTGTTTTCATATTTATCTATTTATAGACTTATTTCCCTTATATTTAGAGTAGGATAGTAATCTTTGGAGGAGTAATGAAAAAGTATGATGTCGCAATAATTGGAGCCGGAATTATCGGGGCTTCAATAGCGTATGAATTAGCGCAATACGACTTGGATGTGATCATTTTAGAACGCAATCCAAAAGTAGCTAATGAAACTTCACTTGGGAATTCAGGAATAGTCCACGGCGGATTTGATCCTGAACCACATAAACTTGAAGCTAAGTTAAATCTTTTAGGTAACCGAAAATGACATAACAAGTGGTTTAAGGATCTAATTTTTCCAAGAGTTAAAATCGATTCAATGATTTTAGCGTTTGATAACGAAACTGAAATAGATCATGTCAAAATGCTTTATCAACGCGGAATTGAAAATAAACTTGATCCTAAGGATTTAAAAATTTTAACTAGAGAGGAAGTTTTACAACGTGAACCAAACGTTAATCCAAGTGTTTGCGGAGCATTATTATGTACTTCGTCTTCAGCAATTCATCCTGTTGAAGCAACAAGAGCTTTAATTGGAGCATCAAAACAAAACGGAACAACACTAAGAGTTAATTCCAAGGTATCTAAAATTCAATACAAAGATAATTTATTTGAAATTTTGGTCAATGATTCAGAGAAGATTTATGCATCTAAAGTAGTTGATGCTGCCGGACATTATGCTGATGTACTTGCAAATGAAAATGGGTTTGATGATTTTAAACAAAAAACCCGTCGTGGCGAATATCGGATTATTGACAATTATGATCCTCATTTAATTTCATCAGTCTTATTCAAAGTTCCCACAATTCACGGGAAAGGAGTGATTATTGCTCCAACTTTAGATGGTAAATATTTAGTTGGACCAACTGCGCAAGAAGATGTTGCTAAAGAAGATACACGTTTAGTAACTAGAGAAAAATATGATTATATCGGAGAAATTGGAAAGCAAATTATTCCAAGTTTAAAACTTGAACGAACTATGATGACTATTTCAGGATCAAGACCAATTGACATTGAAACTAATGATTTTGTAGTTCGTCAATCAAAAAATAATAAGCATTTTATCATAGCTGGTGGGATGCAATCACCAGCTCTTTCTTCAGCGCCAGCAATTGCTGAAGAAATTGTTAAATTACTTGAATTGGATTTAAAACCGAGAAAAAACTTTAACCCAAAATACTCAATTGATGTGTTTTAACTTTTTAATTGATAGAAATTTTTAGAAAGAAGTATGTATGATTAAAAAACTAACCTCTAAGTTAACGTCTAAAGGTTTTACTGCTAGTCAAATTATTGCCTTAATAATTTTAGGTGCAGCTGATGTTTTTGTCATTGCAGCACCATATTACATTAAAAACATTGTTCCGAATTTACACTTATATCTAGGTGTACGTGAGGATGACGTTTCTAAAATAACTGCTCTTATTGGTTGAGTTTCATTAGCAACTCAACTTCCAGGGGGATTTTTAGCAAACAAATTTCCTTCGCGGTGATTGCTTTTTATCGCTGTATTATCAACAGGATTAATTGGCTTTTGATTTGGAATCACTGTCTTAGAACAACAAAGTTTTGAAAGAGATGCTTTAGTTAATACTTACAAAGCAATTTGAGGTCTTTGAGGAATTAGCTCAACTCTCATTTTCTGAACTCCACTTTGAAAACTTGTTTCTCAACAAGGAAAAAAAGAAAACCAAGCTCTTGCATATGGTATTGAAGGAGCAGCTAATGGATTTATGGGGTTATTTTTTGTTTATTTAATCGGGGTAATTGTTACTTATGTATGAATTCCTTCGGTCGCTGAAAGTGATAAAACACCTTTTGCTGTTTATGCTTTTTTACTCTCATCTTTCTTAGTTATAGTAAGTTTTATGGTACTTTTCTTTGTCAAAGAAAAACACGAAAAAAGTAATGAAAAAATCACCTTTGCTAATTTAGAGCAAAAACTTAAAACTAATGTAATTAGCATTTTAAAAGCTATGCAAAACTGAAAACTTTGAGCTTTAGCTATTTTTGTCATGGGAACATATATTTTCCAAAGTGTTCTTTCATTTTACATTGTTAATATGATGGAAAATGTCTTTTTTGCTCCGGTTCTTTTAGTTTCGATTTTAGCTGGATTTAAAACATATGGCTTAAGAATGCTGGTTTCAGGATACGTTGGTCGTTTTGCTGATAAATTTAAATCTTATGTCTTATTACTCATTTTTGCATTAATGATCGGAATGGGTTGTTTGGTTTTATTTATTATCTTCCCAATATTCGGAATTGATTTTTCACATAATTCAGTCTTAAAAGTTATTTTCTTAATTATTCTTTCTATTTGTTTTATTTTAGGTGGAATTGCAATTTGAACAATAGTGACAGTGAGATTTACTCAAATTTCTGAAGTTCATATCGAGAAAAAAGCATACGCTTCTTCAGTTGGAATTATTAGCTTTATTGCCTTTTCGCCAGATGCTTGATTTTTTGAAGTTGGTGGTTCGATAGGAAAAGCTTATACAGAAAATGGAGCATCTAACACTTCTGTTTTGGGGTATCAAATCATTATTTTAATCGCAATTGCTTTTGCTTTTGTTGGGTTAATCGCTGGATTAATAGTATTTTTATCAAACAGAGCCGAACTAAAAAGACTAGGAAAAACTGATTATCGTTGAAGAGAGTTACAAAACGATTAAAAATATTAAAAAATACGTTCATTTTTAAATAAAAAACAAGTTAATTCACTTTTAAACTTAGTTAATAATAGAGAATAACTTCTAAATTCTATTATTAAGTCATTTAAAATAAAATGCTTGAACAAACAAAAATACTCCTTTAATTAAATTTGAGTTCCAAAGATTACAATCCTAAACTTAATTAATTTATTTAGCTTATTTTAGTTTAAATAAGACATTTGGAAAGGAGATGTATGTTTAAAAAGCTCACCGCTAAAATAACATCCAAAGGTTTTACTACTAACCAAATTTTTGCCTTAATTATTTTAGCTGCAGCTGATGTTTTTGTTATTGCTGCACCATATTACATCAAGAACATTGTTCCGAATTTACACTTATATCTAGGTGTACGTGAGGATGATGTTGCTAAAATAACAGCAGTTATTGGTTGAGTAACATTAGCAACACAACTTCCAGGAGGGTTTTTAGCAAACAAATTTCCTTCGCGGTGATTGCTTTTTATCGCTGTATTATCAACAGGATTAATTGGCTTTTGATTTGGAATTACTGTCTTAGAACAACAAAGTTTTGAAAGGGATGCTTTAGTTAATACTTACAAAGCAATTTGAGGTCTTTGAGGAATTAGCTCAACTCTCATTTTCTGAACTCCACTTTGAAAACTTGTTTCTCAACAAGGAAAAAAAGAAAACCAAGCCTTTGCTTATGGAATCCAAGGTACTGCCAATGGATTTATCGGTCTATTTTTTGTTTATGTAATTGGTGTAATTGTGACATATGTATGAATCCCAGCTGTTTCTAAAAATGATAAAACACCATTTGCTGTATATTCGTTCTTACTTTCTGCATTTTTAGTTGCAGTTAGCTTTATGGTATTGTTCTTTGTTAAAGAAAAGTATGAAAAAAGTACTGAAAAGATTACTTTTGCTAACCTTGAGCAAAAGTTAAAAACTAATGTAATTAGCATTTTTAAAGCTATGGGAAATTGAAAACTTTGAGCTATGTCGATTTTTGTCATGGGATCATATATTTTCCAATCAGTTCTTGCGTACTATATTATTAATATGATGGAAAATGTCTTTATAGCTCCTGTTATTTTAGTATCTATTTTGGCTGGTCTTAGAACATATGGTTTAAGAATGTTAGTTTCAGGATTTGTTGGTCGTTTTGCTGATAAGTTTAAATCTTATGTTCTGCTTTTAATATTTGCATTAGCAGTTGGAATGGGAACCTTAATTGTTTTTACAATTTTACCTTCGTTTGGAGGAGACTTTAAAGAAACATCGGCATTAAAAGTCATTTTCTTAATTATCCTATCACTTTGTTTTGTATTGGGTGGTATTGTTACATGAACCATTGTAACACTTAGATTTACCCAAATTTCTGAAGTTCATATTGAGAAAAAAGCCTATGCTTCTTCAATTGGTTTAATTAGCTTTATTGCTTTTTCGCCAGATGCATGATTCTATGAACTTTCTGGTTACATTGGATCAATTTACACTCCAGAAAGAGCAACCAACACTTCAGTAACTGGATATCAAATAATTATTTTAATAACCATTGGTTTTGCTTTTGTCGGATTAATTGCTGGATTAATAGTATTTTTATCAAATAGAGCCGAACTAAAAAGACTCGGAAAAACCGATTATCGTTGAAGGGACTTACATAATGACTAGAAAAAAACAATTACTTTTAGCTCATCGTGGTTATTCAGGAATTGCCCCTGAAAACACTCGCATGGCTTTTACACTAGCTTATGAATATGGTTTTGATGGAGTTGAACTTGATGTTCACATGACTAAAGATAAACGTTTAGTTATTATTCATGACGAAACTACCGAAAGAACAGCTTTAGTAAAAAAAGATATTGAAAAATCAACTTTAGAGCAATTGAAAAAACATAATCATGCAAGCTTTTTCCATTTTGATGTTCCTAAACAAACCATTTTGACTCTTGAAGAGTTTTTCGAAGAATTTTTAGACAAGTTTAAAGTGATTAACGTTGAAATTAAAACTGATGTAAAAATTTACCCTGGAATTGAAGAAAAACTTGATGAGTTAAAAAACGTTTATCCACAAATTTTTGATAAAGTGGTTTATTCATCGTTTAATTTCCAAACACTTGAAAGAATGTACGAATTAGATTCAAGGTACAAGCTAGCTTTCTTGTGGTGAAAAAAAACTGAATTTAAGAAAATTTCATCTCAAAGAATTAAGCGAGTTTGTCAGTATTTAAACCCTTGAACTAATTTATATGACAAATATAAAGATGAATATAAGAAACTAGGTTTACCATTCATGCTTTGAACCTTAAAAACAGACAAAAAATATAAAGAATACTTACAAGACGATCAAGTTGCTGCACAAATTAGTAATTTAAAATACAAAAAATAAGTTCTTTGTTATTACACCTTAAAAGTTATTTATCTTATAACTTTTAAGGTGTAATAAACTAATATTTTTAAACTAAATTTAGAAATACCAAATACAACTATAAATATTAAATTTATCCATTCTAACATTAGTTAAAGAAAGAAAAAATGAACTCAAATAAATATATTATCACATTAGATGAAGGAACAACATCTTGCCGTACTATTGTTTTTGACCATAAAGCAAGAATTGTTGCTACCTCTCAATCTGAATTTACTCAATATTATCCACAATCTGGTTGAGTAGAGCATGATGCCCTTGAGATTTGGAATACCCAACTTTCAACTATGCAAACTGCTAAACATAAAGCTGGAATTAAATCTACTGATGTCCAAGCAGTTGGAATTACCAACCAACGTGAAACAGTGGTTTTATGAGATAAGTCAACTGGTCTTCCAGTTTATAACGCAATTGTGTGGCAAGATCGTCGCACAAGCGAATACTGCGAAACACTTAGTGAGCACGTTGAAAAAGTACGCGAGAAAACCGGTCTAATTATTAACCCATATTTTTCAGGAACTAAAATTCGCTGGATACTAAAAAATGTACCTTTAGCTCAAAAAGTATTCCAGGAAGGAAACCTTTTAGCTGGAACTATTGACACTTGATTAATTTGAAAATTAACCAATGGACAAGTACACGCTACTGATGTTTCAAATGCTTCAAGAACTTTATTGTTCAATATTAACACAATGTCTTGAGATCAAGAATTACTTGATTTATTTGAAATCCCAAGTTCAATCCTTCCTCAAGTGAAATCATCTTCAGAAATTTATGGAACAATCAATCCGCACCACTGATCACTTAAAGCGGTCGGACAAGTTCCAATTGCTGGAGTAGTCGGAGACCAACAATCAGCTTTATTCGGTCAATTATGTACTAAAGTTGGAATGGTTAAAAATACCTACGGAACAGGTTGCTTTACCTTAATGAACATTGGTGAAAATCCAATTTTATCTAAAAATAAACTACTTACCACAGTTGCATGACAACTTGGAAACGAAAAACCAATTTATGCTCTTGAAGGATCTGTGTTTATTGCTGGAGCTGCAATTCAATGAATCAGAGATGGACTTAGATTAATTTATAATGCTGCTGAATCAGATTTTTATGCTAATTTAGCAAGCAAAGATAACACTCACCAAATTTATCTTGTTCCTTCATTTACAGGTCTTGGAGCCCCTTATTGAGATTCATATTCACGGGGAGCTATTTTTGGACTTGAACGTGGAACTAAAAAAGAACACATTATTAAAGCAACTCTTGAATCAATTGCCTTTCAAAGCAATGATTTAATTAAAGCTATGTCAAATGATGTGAACAAAAAAATCGAAGTGCTCAAAGTTGATGGTGGCGCAAGTAATTCCAATTATTTAATGCAATTCCAATCATCAATTTCAGGAGTTAAAGTTATCCGTCCTAAAAATGTAGAAACCACAGCTCTTGGAGCAACCTTTTTAGCCGGACTAGCTACTGGATATTGAAAATCTCTCATCGAAATTGAACAATCACTTGAAGTAGATAAGGAATTTACTCCACAATTATCAGAGCAAGAAGTTAAAAAACTGACTCATGGATGAGATGTTGCTATTAAAAGAACATTCAATTGAGTTAAAGAAACCGAGGTACAATAATGGATGTTCAGTTCGGAGCAGGTTTTGTTAGTGAATTAATCGGGACTATGTTCTTAATTTTACTTGGTAATGGAGTTTGTGCTTCACTTAATTATCCCAAAATGTATGCTAAAAATGTCGGTGGGAATTGAGTAGCCATTATCATGGGTTGAGGACTTGCTGTTCTAGTTGGTGTTGTTGTTTCATCAGCTCTCTTTAAAGCAATGACACCTGAAAATATCAATCCTTTACTTGGTGCTGCACATTTAAATCCTGCAGTTACTATTGCTGTTTTCTTGAAAAGTGGTTCACAAATTACTGGGTCTCACTTTGGGTTGGCAATTGTGTATATTATTGCTCAACTTCTTGGTGCAGCTCTTGGACAAACTATTCTTAATTTTATTAACTATAAACACATTATCGAAAATCCTTCAGGATTACTCAAAGATTCGAGCTGTACAGGGTCAACTCACCGTGAATCATGATTACATAGCATGTCATATGAAATTGTTGGTACCGTGGTGCTTTTATCGGTTGTATTTGGTGCTGGATCACTTGCCAAAATGGAAGGTGGTTGAATTGTATCGCTTGCTGTAATGGGAATTGGGCTTTCACTTGGTAGTGTAACTGGATACGCCATAAACCCAGCTCGTGATTTAGCTCCTCGGTTTGTTTATTATGTAACTACTAAATTACTAGCCAAAAAAATGAGCGGAGAAATCGTTTCACCTGACTTTAAATATGGTTTATTAGTTCCAGTCCTTTCACCAATTCTTGGTGCCATTTTTGTTGGAGCTATAGCATCAGCGTTCTAAAATATAAATTCACAAACATAAAAAAGTAGCATTATTGCTACTTTTTTGTACATTTTACTGAGTGATTTGTTTGGAAAAATTTTTCACTTGTTCTAATTGTTCTTTGATCTGAGCAAGTGTTGCTTGTTTAAAATTGAATGAAACAGCTAGACAAAGACCTTCAATAAAAGGAGCATCAGCCAAGATCACATTAGGATGAGCTATCATTTCAATTGCCATTTGTGAACTCATTAACGAAGAACCAATTTCACAAAATACAATCACTCCATCATCTTGATTAGCTTGATTAATTGCATCAATAATATAAGATACATCTGTCCCAAATTCATCACTTTGAGGAATTCCAGCGGCGTTAATAATTTGAAAATCAGCGTGCTTCATCATACTAGCTAATTTTATAGCTTCATCAGCTAAAGCTCGACTATGTGACACGACCACAAAATTAATCATTCTGTTTTAATTCCTTGACAACAATTTCGAGCATATAGTAAGTGCTTTGACTTCCTGGATCAGTGACACCTAAACTTCTTTCTCCTAAATATGAAGCTCTTCCTTTTCTAGCTATTAGATTTTTCGATTCGTCTAAATGTTCTTTTGCTTTTTCTATGGCTCGATCAAGAGCTTGGTTTTGATTTACTCCTTGAGTTAATAATTGATTATAAGTACTTGCAAAAGGAGTTAAAATATCCACCATTGTTTTATCGCCAACATTTGCTTTTCCACGCATTTGAACAGCATCAGCTGCTTGTAAAATTCCTTGTGCAAAATTATCACTTTGAGCAAGTTTTAAAAAGATTGTCCCAAGAAACGGTCCGCTTGATCCGCCAACTTTACTCATAAGAGTCATGGCTACATAATTTAAGAGCTCTTTACTTGATTTTTGCTTAAATTCGTTTATGTTAACCATGACTGCATCAAACCCTCTTTTGAGATTAATTCCGTGATCACCATCACCAATTAAACGATCTAATTCAGTCAGTATATCGGCTTTTTGTTCAATCATTTGTGCGATTTGTTTAATAATTTTAATAATTAATTGAGTATTCATGTTTGATTTAACCTAAAATAAATTACTTTTAATTTCAAAGTCTAAGTATTTTTTCATTTGTTCATCTAATTTAATTAAACTAATTGAAAACCCAGGCATTTCAAGCGAAGTCATATAATTTCCAACTAGTGATTTATGTACTTTAATTCCTTTACTTTGCAATTGTTCGTTAACTTCTTTGTTAATAATATAAAGTTCCATTAGCGTGGTTGATCCTAGCCCATTAACCAGCACAGCAACATGTTCATTTTTAATATTAATTTCGTTAAGTAAAGAATCAAGCATTTTTTTCACATGCTCATGAGCACTTGAGAGTTTTTCTTTATGTGTTCCGGGTTCTCCGTGAATTCCAAGCCCCATTTCAATTTCATCATCAGCAAGTTCAAAACTTTTCTTACCGCTTGCAGGAATGGTGGCTCCACCAAGACTCATTCCTAAGGTTTTGGTGTTTGCCACTACTTTTTGAGCCAACTTATATACTGATTCTAAATCGTTATGATTTTCAGCTGCACTACCAGCAATTTTATGAACAAATACTGTTCCAGCAACCCCTCTCCTTCCAGCAGTGTATAAGCTATTTTCTACAGCAATGTCATCATTAACAATTACTGTCTTAACGTTTATTCCTTCTGATCTGGACATTTCAGCTGCCATTTCAAAATTTAGTACATCACCTGTGTAGTTTTTGATAATTAACAACACTCCTTGTCCTTGATCGATTGCTTTAATAGCTCCGTAAACTTGGTCAACTGATGGAGAAGTAAAAACCTCTCCTAAAACAGCACCATCAAGCATACCAAACCCTACAAATCCTGCGTGTGCAGGTTCATGACCGCTTCCCCCGCCTGAGATTAATACAACTTTTGATGTGTTTGATTTTCGTGCAATAACATTGTAATTTTTTTACCTTATAAACATTTGAGTTTGCATATGTGATTCCTTGAATCATTTCTGATACAACATCATTAGGATTATTTAAAACTTTTTTCACTAGATCTCCTTGAATTTATTTATTAATACAATTATATTTTTTAATATCGTAAAAATGTTATTTATGGAAAAATTTCCGCAAAAATTGTCTTTTAAAAAAAGAAAAATCAATCTGCTCAATTTAATTATGAATGTTTTGTCATAAAATAAAAATACTTACCCTAAGGTAAGTTATGTAAATAAAATTCAACATTGTTCGAATTTATTAAGCAGTCTTTTGCATTCTTACTCTGACAATGCTGTAAGGCATTAAAGCCATAAATCTTGCTCTTTTAATTGCAGTAGCTAATTTACGTTGGTGTTTAGCACAAGCACCGGTATTAGCTTTTGATTTAATTTGCCCGTTTGCTGAAATATATCTAGATAATAATTCAACATTTTTATAATCTAAATATGCCATTTTTTCTGAACAAAATTCACAGAATTTTCTTCTTGGTGTAAATCCTTTTTTACGTTTGTTAATAAATGCCATTTTCTCTCCTATTCTCAATCTTCTTCATTGTCAAACATTACTGAAGAAGCTGGCTGATCTGATATTTGGTCTAATACATAATCGTTATTTTTATTTAATTGGAGATATTGTTCAGGTGTTTGAACTGGAATTTCGTTTCTACTTGAAAATTGAGTATTATTGATATTTTTTTGAGACAATTCTTCACGACGCGATTTAGATTCAAGTGGAGTGATTAAGTTAACAATTACATCAAAACTTGTGTTACGATTTCCGTTTCGATCTTGATAATCACTCATACTAATTGAACCATCAATCATTACAAGCGAACCTTTAGTAAGATACTTGTTGATAAAATCAGCATTTCCTTTAAAAGCAACACAAGGAATAAAGTTAGCTTTATCATTTGGTGTACTTTTAGTGTTTTTATTCACTGCCACACTGAATGAAACAAAGTTGCTTCCGCTTTGTGCTTGTTTTAATTCCTTAATATTGGCAATTCTTCCAATTAAAATAACTTTGTTATACATATTAAATCCTTTAATTATTCTTGAGGTTTTGGTGCACGAACTGGTCTTGGAGTGCGTTTTTTGTTTTCTTCGTTTGAAGAATTTTCGCTACGATCAGTTCTTTCTCTTTTAACACGAGGATCTACTTTTTTCTTACCAACATTTTTAAATTCTTTGTTAAAACCTCTTTCGGTATCAAGGTTTAAAACTAAGTATCTTCAAATTTCTTTGACAATGTTAGCCTTACGGGTAAATTCAGAAACTAATGTAGATTCACATTCAATCTGAGCAAGTAAGTATTGAGCATTTTGAGCGTTGTTGATTTTATATGCTAATTCAGTACGTTCAAGTTTTTCCACTTTAGTTACTTTTTTTTCAAAAACATCTACAAGAAGTTTTTGAGCAATTTCTAAATTAGCTTTGGGATCAACAATCATCATAATTTCATATTTTGTCATGTTATCTCCTTATGGTCTTCTGGGCTAAACAGCCAAGGAGTATATATAAATACTCTTATTTATTTTATCATTTTTATTCTAGAAAAAAAGCCTTTTAACAAGCTTTTGCATTTCCTTTACAATTAAGCTATTTTTGATCAAAACTAATCACACTTATTAAGTCATATTTCCGTTTGTTCTCACAAAATGTGGTTTTTTATTTTTGAATAAGTTAAAAAATTAATGTAATATTTTATCAATGGAAAAAAATAATTTAGTTATTGTCGAGTCACCAAACAAAGTTAACACTATTAAAAAATATCTTGGAGATAATTATGAAGTAGTTGCTAGTGTGGGACATATTTTAAAGTTAAAAACATCTGGGCCATATTCACTTGGGATTGATTTACAAAGTTGAGAACCTGAATATTCTCTGGATTCAACTAAACGTGAAGTTGCTAAAAAACTCAAAGAATCAATCAAGAAATCTAATACAGTTTATATTGCAACTGACCCAGATCGAGAAGGAGAAGCTATCGGCGAACATCTTGTCAATTATTTTAAATTACAAGATAACTATTATCGAGTTAAATATAATGAGATTACACGAGATGCAATTTTAAAAGCTTTTGAGCATCCTGAAAAACTTAATCAACCTTTAGTTCAAGCTCAAAAAGCTCGTCGAATGATGGATCGGATCATTGGTTTTCGTCTTAGTTCATTGATGAAAAATAAAATTTTTAACTCACCAACTAATCCAAGTGCAGGAAGAGTACAATCAATCGCACTTAAATTAGTTGTCGACCGTGAACGCGAAATCGAAAGTTTTATTCCTGAATATTACAGCAAATTACGTGCCTTTTTTGCTGATAATGTTAATGAAGCTAATTATGTTAATTTAAAAAATCCTGCCGAAAAACGTGAATGAATTTTCAAAGAAGAGCTTGAAAATATTAAAAAATACTTTGAAAGTGCACCCAAAACTTTAATTGTTTCCGAAGTTAAACAAAGCCAACGCAAGCTTACTAAAGTCGAACCATTAAAACAATCAGTTTTATATAAAAAGAGCCCTTATTCTGCTCAAGTAACCCAAGCTGTATGTCAAAAATTATACGAAGGATACGGAGAAGGTGGACTTATTAGTTATCCAAGAACCGATTCAACCCGTTTAAGTGCTACCTTTGTTAATGTTGCTCAATCGTATATTAATTCTAAATATGGTCAAGAATATGTCGCTACCGAAATTAAAGGATTTAGTGGAGATCAAGATGCCCATGAAGCGATTCGCCCAACTGATGTTAGAATCACTCCAGCTCAAGCACAAACTCTTTATCCTCAAATGAGTGAACAAGAACTAAAAATTTACCAACTCATTTATGAAATTACTTTACGTAGTTTGATGACACCACCAGTACGAAAAATTACTTCTTATACTTATTTAAATGGTGAATATGTTTTCAAAAACTACTTTTCCAAAGTTGTTTTTGATGGATATTACATTATCGATCAAGAACCCCCTCAAAGTGATATAGATCCTGAGTATGTCAAAGATCAAATTATTTCGATTCGAGAATTCATGTTCGAAGATCATCAAACTAATCCAGCTCCACGTTATAATGAAGGTTCTTTAATTGAAAAGCTTGATAATATTAAGGTTGGAAGACCTTCCACCTTTGCTTCAACAGTAAAAGTCATTAAGGACCGTGAATATGTGGAAGTGTTTGAAAACACACTAAAACCAACTGAATTCGGAATAATTGTCCTTGATAAATTAATCAGTTCATTCCCTAAAATCATTAACGAATCATATACTGCTAGCGTTGAGGAACAACTTGATCAAATTGCTGAAGATAAGCTTGAAAAAAATAATGTCATGCAAGATTTTTGAGATCGATTTACCGAAGAACTTGAACAAGCTCAACAAAGTATGCAAACTTCAAAAATTGAACAAGTTGAACTTGATGAACCTTGTCCTGATGATCAAGGAATTTTAATTGAACGAAGAAATAAGCAAGGTCAAAAGTTCATTGGATGTAAAAACTTCCCTCAATGTCGCTACACTCGAAGTATACCCAGTCAAAAAACATTCAAATTCTCTCGTAGGGGAAAGTTTAGCACTAAAAAAGAAGCAACTGAATAGTTGCTTTTTGTTTGCTTTATCAAGTAGCCTTGATAATATGGTAAAATTTAGTGTAAGTATTTAACAAATAAAAGGGGTGCAATGAGATTATCAATTATCTCGCTTGTGAGCGAAACACCAAAAGATGTTGATTCGTTTTTACGTGCATTAACTCTGCAAGAAAAACAGGATTTTGAAGTAATTTTGTGTATTAATAAAAAATCAAAAAGCAAACAAATTTTTGATGTCATTCAGAAATACCAAAATTTTTTTAAAAATCGTATTATTGTCCTTTTTAACAGCAAAACTAAATCGTATCAGTTTAACCTACTTAAAGCATTTGGGGTTTTAAGTGGAGATTACGCGTGTGTTATTAACTCTGATGGACCATTGAAACGTCATTATATTGATCGTTTAATAGAACAAATTGAACTCCACAACGCAGACGTAATTGAACTTAAACCTCGAATTATTGGTTCTGTTTTATGAAAACCACAAGCTAGATTTAAGACTGATGAAATTGTTCATATTACAAGCAATAAATATGCTCTTACTTATTCGTTCCCTTTTATTTTTAATAAGATCTTTAAAAGAACTTTAGTTCAAAAAATTCTCAATTATCAATCAATTAGCAAAAGTGATTCCAAATTGTGTGTAGAAATTAACTATATTTTGATGTTAAGTGCAAGCACTTATATTTACATTGATCAGCGGATTTTAAAAGAATATTATGGTGCGAATATTTTATTAAGCACAAAAAATGAGATCAAAAGTTTTAAACAAATTCGTTCTTTTGCTCAAGAAAAACAACTTAATCTTGAACTTGAATTAATTTATGCTCAATTTTATTATTTAAAAATTATTATGTATGGACTTTTAAATGCAACTACTTTTGCATATCGTAACTTTAAGTCCAAAGAACAAATTCAACAAACTCGAAGTTCATTAATTGTTCAAAAACACGAACAAGAACTAACTAAATTAGAAAATAGCACTGAATTTAAAGAATTTGAAAAAGAAAACACCTACATGCTTAAATCTTCAATTGAAACACAAATGCTTAAAACTTCAATACGCAAGTTAAAACAAATTAAAACTAAAATATTGAGTGAGCTAGAATAAAATGTATGAAAACTCTGGTTTTTGAAGAAGATTTATTTGTAACTTGTTTGATTTTTTAATTTCAGCAGTAGTTATTTTTGTTATTTTTTATTTTTTAATTCCTACAAAAGAAAATTTTTACAATAACACTTATTATTACGGAAGCTTTTCTCTCTGTATTTTGTGGATAATGATTTATTTTATACTTGTTCCCATAATCTTTAATAAGCAAACTTTATTTCAAAAATTATTTAATCTGAAAACGCTCGATCAATCAGGCAAAAAGATTAATTTTAAAACTTTTATTATTAAAAATTTATTTAATGGTGCCTTTTGAATTGTTATTTTAGTGCTTTTTATTAGCTTAATTAAGCTATCTGATTTTAACAATCAAGATTTAACTAATTTAAAATCAGGATTTTGAAATGACATTAAAAAAAACCTTATTGCAATTTTAATTAGCTATTGATTTTTACTCCAATTTATTGCCAATATTTCGATAATTTTAAATAAAAGTCGTCTAAGCATTATTGATAAAATTACCCACACGCGAGTAGTAATTAATAAATATAAAAATATTATCAAAAATGAAGAACTCAAATTAATTCCTTATTATTCAGAGTTACCACATTTTGAATACTTTAACGATCATGAAAGGGAAGAACATGAATTTAAAGAGAAATAATGTATTAGCCGATTTAAATGATTTTCAACGTGAAGCCGTTGAGTATTTTGATACAAACTTAAGAATTATTGCTGGTGCCGGAAGTGGTAAAACTAAGGTTTTAACTCGTAAAGTAACTTATCTAATTAATGATCTTGGAATTTCGTCAAGCAATATTTTAGCTGTGACCTTTACCAATAAAGCTTGCAATGAAATGAAAGAAAGAATTAGTAAGTATCTTTATAATGATTCAGATTTAAAAATTTACACTTTTCATTCATTATGTAGCAATATTTTGCGTAAATTTATCCACTTACTCGGTTATAACAACAACTTTTTAATTCTTGATGAAGTTGATAAAAATCAAATTTTAGTCTCTTTATATAAACGGTTTGAAATTACTACTCAAGTAGTGAGTTATAAAAATATGATTCAATACATTTCGTGGGCTAAAAACAAAAATTATGATATTTATCAATTTGCTGAAATTTTAAATTTAAAACTTGATGACCCTATTGTTAAGGTTTATCAAGGATATTTAGATGAATTAGCCCTTAAGGGAGCCTTAGATTTTGATGATTTAATTATTCAAGCCCACAAATTGCTAACTAATCATTCAGATGTAGCTCAATTTTATAAAAAACAATTTTCATATATTCTAATTGATGAGTTTCAAGATACTTCAAAAATGCAATATGACATTATTAAAAAAATTGTTGGAGACGGAACTCATTTAACAATTGTTGGTGATCCCGATCAAACTATTTATAACTGACGTGGCGCTGAAGTTAATTTAATTTTAGACTTTGAAAAAGAATATCCAAATAGCAAAACCGTTGTTTTAGATCTTAATTATCGTTCAACTAAAAAAATTCTTGACGCAGCCAATAAACTGATTCAACACAACCAAATTCGGTACAATAAAAACTTAATTACACAAAATACCGATGGAGATGATATTGAGTTTTATCATGGATTTAGTGTTGAAGCCGAAGCTCGCTGAGTAGTACAAAAAATTAATGAGCTTAAAAAACAAAAGAATCAACTTAAAAATATAGCTATTTTATATCGTGCTAATTATTATTCAAGACCATTTGAAGAAGCATTAATTCAAGAAAATATTAATCACAAAATTTTTAATGGAGTCAAATTCTTCCAACGAAGTGAAATTAAAGATGTTATAGCCTTTTTAAGAGTTATTTTTGATGGTTCAGATATAGCTCTTGAGAGAATTATTAATGTTCCGGTTCGTGGCATTGGCGATACTACATTGAGCAAAATTAAGGAATATGCTCTTGAACGAGGCGAGTCAATGTTTAACATTATTGTTAAAGATATCAAACATCTTCCAATTCCGGGGAAAATTATTAAAAATAAACTCTTTCCATTCTTTAAGCTCATTTTAACAGCACAAAAGAAAATAAATCTCAGAAAAATTAGTGAAACAATTAATTGATTTTTAAGTGAAATTAAATACTATGAACATATTGAAAACAATAAAAACATTCGCGGATCAGCGCTAGATAATGTTAATGAACTAATCGAGTCAATTAAAAACTGAGAACAAAACAATCCGCAAGGCACATTAGGAGATTATTTAAACATGGTTTCGCTTTTATCAGCTGCTGATGAAGGAGATAATAGCAATAATTATGTTTCTTTGATGACTATTCACTCAGCCAAAGGTCTTGAGTTTGACAATGTTTTTGTGGTTGGACTTACTGAAGGAATTTTCCCAAGTATTAAGGTAATTAATAATCAAGAAAAAGCTATTAGCTATCTTAACAGTGAGGATTCACCAATTGAAGAAGAAAGACGTTTAGCTTATGTTGCCATCACCCGAGCTAGAAAAAACTTGTTTATTAGTGATTCACGTGGACATTTAGTCGGGAGCGATACCCCCAAGTCTCCTTCTCGTTTCATTAAAGAAATGGGAATTAATTTAGATGAAATTATTTTGCACAAGAATTTTGATATTAATTATTTGAATTCTGAATCAGACAAGAAAAAGCAAAATAAAGTCATTGTCGGAGATATTATTTCACATGTTACTTTCGGGGAGGGAGAAGTGCTTGAAGTTAAGGGCTCTGAAATTGTAGTGCGTTTTATTAAAGATAAAAAACAAAAAACACTCAATAAAGATCACCCTGCAATTCAAGTTATTTCATCATAATGGGACTTATTTTAATTCTAGTTTTTTCATTTTTAATCTTTTTTATTCTAGGATTGCTTTCATTCTTCATTTTAATCCTATATTACTTTAGATCATTTTCTGGAGTAATTCTTTTTCGTATTGATAACATTAACAAAAGAGTATTACGTTTTTCAGAAAAATATTTATTTATCTCGACAATTTTTGATGCAAAAAAAAGTGAATTCACCACTTTTAAATATATTTCAATTCAAACTTTTTAGATTTTTTAAACAAAAAAGCTGCTAATGAATTGCAAACTTATTTAAATTTAAGTCCTGAATTTCAAAACGATTTAATTATTCAATTTGATCAAAATCAAGAAATGATTAATGCTCTTGATTTAACTTTATTTGAAAAATTAGTTCTGCGTTTAGATAAATTTTTTAACTATAAAACAGTTTATTCACTTAAAATTACTGCTAAAAATGACGGATTTTTTCGTTGCTCAATTATCTGAAACCGGAATCGTGTTTATAAACGAAAAAATGCTACTCAATTAATTAATAATCAAAAAAAGATTAATAACATTATACAAAAGAAAATAATTTTAGCTTTTGCTTTAAAACCATATTTTTATATTAACGAAATCCAGCCACTTGAAATTATTTCTATTTATAAGCATTTTGGAATTCCTTACAAAAAATCTTATATTAATATTCAAGATGGATTTATTTACTTTGTCTTTAACAAAAAGAGCCATTCATCATATTTATCACTTTTAAAGAGTGTAAAGCAGTTAAACAAAAACTTTTTAGCCACTAAATATTTTCTTGGTGCAACCTTATTTATTATCGAACAAGCTTACAATCCTCAAAGTAGTAATATTGATTTATTAAATAAAATTCGTTATTCGCTTTTTAACATTCTTAATGATCACGAAAATGCTTCAAATTATGTTGATTTAAATCCTTCAGTCTTTTTAACCGATGAATTTAAGGATTTTATTTTTCATTATAATGAGTATATTAAACTTAATACTAACGAAGAGTTTAAAATCAAAGAATACAAAATTAAGGTATACAAAAGTCAACGTGATTCAATTTTATCAGTGAAAGAAGTTGATTTTGATGATTTTAATAATAAATATTTACAAATTTTTCGAAAAGTTCCTTATTTAAACTATATGTTTGAAAATTCGTGATATCAAAATATTAAAAACACACTAAACGAAAGTAATCCTAGAATTGCAATTAGCTCTAATATGGTTAAAATTTCGCAAGAAGTTTTTCTAAAATCACCAATTGTGGATTCGGCCACTTCACCAACATACTTAGTGTATGCATATAAAAATTTATTTGACTATGAAAAATTAAGAAAAAAAATCAAATCAAACTATCAATTCAACATTCCGACAGCTTTATATGTTAATCGTATTGATAAACCTTTATTTAATGTTATTAATTACACTAAACTTAAAGTGATTGTCATTAGTGAAGAAATTTCATCTCGATTAAATGAAACTGATATTTTTTATGATTGCATTAATGTTGTTTATTTGGCTCAAAAAAACGGAATTAAAATAGTTTATGAAAGCCCACAATTAAATTTAGATCCATTAATTGTGGATAAAGCTCAAATTAAAGCATATTACAAATAATAAACTCACTGTTTTGAGTTTATTATTTTTACAATTAATCACGCTTTATCAACATTAAATATTAAGAAACTTGTAAAATATCAATTATGAAACATCCAATTATTTTGCACACTAATACTGAATATTCTTTTTTATCATCAACTATTAAGATTAATGAACTTTTTGAGCTTATTTTACAAAACAAAAGTCCATACTTAACCCTGACTGATAAAGAAAATTTCTTTGCATTACCCATGTTTTTAGATTTTGCTCAAAAACACAATCTCAAACTCATTGCAGGAATTGAATTAACTTTAGAAAATGATAAGAACATTTTAGTTTATGCTAAAAATTATCAAGGATACGTGTTTATTAATGAGCTAATCTTAATGCGTTCAGAAAATATCAGTGTTTCACTTTCGCAATTAAATAATCCCAATATTTTATTAATTAACCATCCAACAAATGGATTTGAGCCAAATGAAATTGAGCAAGCCCTTGATAATTTTTACTTTAATTCCAAACAAATAGTAGGCAATTTTAAAACTGTTTATGCCCCATTGAAAAAAGTGTTATACCAAAACGAAAATGAAATTCTTCACATTCTCAACCAAATTGCTCAGAAAAATCAAGCTCTAGAGGAAATTGAATACACTGATTATTTCGATAGTAATGAATTTAACAATGTTGATCCGCAAGTTTTAGAGCACATGCAAAATTTTGTTAATTTAATTGAACCGTTTACTATTTCTAACGAAATTAAACTAGCTTCCTTTGAAAATCCTAAGCAATTGTTGCTTGAAAAATTGAACAAAAACAAATATGTGCAATTAATTAAACGACATGGCAAAGATGTTATTGACCAGAGAATTAATTATGAATTAGACACAATTGAAAAACTTAATTTTATTAATTATTTTTTAGTGATTAAGGATGTTCTTGATTTTGCTGCTAGTCAAAAAATTGAAGTTGGCCCAGGAAGAGGTTCATCTTCAGGTTCAATTATTGCATTTTTACTTGATATTACTAATGTTAACCCAATTGAGTACGGTCTTTTGTTTGAGCGTTTTTTAAATGTAGCTCGAGTATCGCTTCCAGATATTGACATAGATATTCAGGACGATCGTAGAAACGAATTACTTGAGTATATTGCCCATCGTTTCGGAAAAGATAAATGTGCACTAATTTCAACTTTTCAAACATTAGCATTAAAATCATCGCTTCGTGATGTAGCTCGTGTCTTAAAAATTTCGCTCCCTGAAATTGATAAAATTTGTGATTCATTAAGCAAATTTGATGTCTCGCTTGATGTTGCTTATGAGCGAAACGCTAAATATAAAATGCTTGTTGATAAGCACGAAAAATTACACCAATATGCTCGTAAAATCGAAGGAATGCCGCGTCAAAGTGGAATTCATGCTGCCGGTGTAATTATTTCTGATCGCCCTTTAACCCAAGTTGTTCCTGTTCGTCATTCATCAGCTCCATTAAATCAAGTTGAGTTTGAAATGAATAATTTAGAACAATACGGATTAATTAAGATTGATTTTTTAGGACTAAAAAATCTTACTGTGATTAATCAGATTGAAAGTCAAATTAGTGAACAATATCGCTTTGATCAAGTGATTAATTTAAATTTTAATCCATACAATGATCGTTTAACTTTTGATTTAATTAACTCACTTAATACTGACGGGATTTTTCAACTCGAATCTCCAGGGATGAAAAGTGTAATTAAAAAAGTCCAAGTGGACACCTTTGAAGATATTTATGCTATTATTTCACTCTTTAGACCTGGTCCTAAGGATTTTATTCCAATTTATGCTGATGTAAAATTTGATAATAAGAAAATTGAATCTATTCATCCAATGTATGATTTAATTGTCGCACCAACATATGGAATTATTGTTTATCAGGAGCAAATTATGCAAATTGCTCAACAAGTGGCCAAAATGAGTTTTATTGAAGCTGACTTAATGCGTAGAGCAATTTCGAAAAAGAATGCTCACGATTTAAGCAAGTATTCAGAAATTTTTTATCAAAAAGGAATTCAAAATAATATTGATAAAAGCGTCATTGAACAAATTTATAATCAAATTTTAAAATTTGCTTTATATGGATTTAATAAAGCTCACGCAGTAGCTTATTCGTTTATTACTTATAAATTAGCATTTTATAAGGCTCGCTATCCAGAAATTTTTTATAAAGTGATCATTGATAATGCCACAGGGGATTTAGGAGCCATCAAAAGTAGTGCTGTTCAAGCATTAAAACAAAATATTATCGTCCATTCCCCACATATTAATCATGCTTTATTTAAAAGCGAAATTATTTTCAAAAATGTGCAAAATAGTAAATCACAAATTTATTTACCACTTTTAATAATCAAAGGAATTGGACCAAGTGCAGTAGCTAAAATTGCACAAGAACTCAAACGTGGTGGTAAGATTGATAACTTTTTCACAGGAATTTTAAGATTAAAAATCTCAGGTGTAGGTGATGCGGTCATTGAAACATTAATTAAGGCAAATGTGTTCCGTGATTTTGGGAATGTAGTTGAGTTAATCAATGCACTGCCTGCCATTAATAATGGAGCTAAGATTTTTAAAGATCTTTATTCTAAATCTGATGAATCATTGGAAACTAAATTAGAGAAATTTTTTCAAAGTACTGGTTTTGATCAAAAACAAATTCAATCGTTTGATTTAGACTTAAACCTTGAAATTAAGCTTGAAAAAGAATTACTCGGATCAGTATTTAATGTTTATCCAACTAAAAAATACGAACGAGAAATTCGCCTTGAAGATTTAAAAGAAAATCAAAACAATTTCTTTTATGTCTTTTTAGAAAATGTTAATAAAAACCAAAAAGGACAAGTTAGAGCTAAAGTATCAGATTCTTCAGGAGCAATTTCAGCCTTTATTTTTGAACATTCAGCTCAAGATTTAATTGATTTTCCTCAACCAAGAGTTATTTTAGTGAGTTTATATTTATCTGCTAAAGGATATTATTCAATTAAAAGTTGAGAGGAAGTAAAACATGAATAATAAAGAAAAAATGCTCTTGATTGACGGAAACTATTTAATGTTCCAATCTTTTTACGCTACATATCGTGGAGATGTCAATGCAATTATGCACTCATCAAATGGAACACCCACTAATGCAATTAATTTATTTTTATTACAAATCATTAAATTAATTCGTTTTTTTAACCCTGAATATTTATTTATTGCTTTTGATGCCAGCGCCAAAACCCAAAGACACTTAACTTATCCTGAATATAAAGCCAATCGGACTAAGGCACCAAAAGAAATATTTGTTCAATTTGATATAATCAAACAATTATTGAGCAAATTAAACATTTTCCATTTTGAAATTAACGGAGCTGAAGCCGACGATCTCATTGCTACAGCTTCACGTAGATTTAATTCAGATAACTTACAAAAACTCATTTTTTCACGTGATAAAGACTTGTTGCAACTTGTAAATGAGTCAACTAGTATTATTGATAAGGATTTCCAAAGCAGCTATCAACTTATTACCAATGAAAATTTTTATCAGATTTATAATCTTTATCCTAGTCAAATTGTTGACTTTAAAGCCTTAAAAGGTGATCCGAGCGATAATTTACCCGGAATTAAAGGTATTGGAGATAAAACCGCTATTAAATTACTTAAACAATTCCACTCATTTAGTGGAATTTATCAAAATTTAGATCAACTTAGAGGATCGCTTAAAGATAAATTAATTAATAATCAAGCTCAAGGACAAATGTGTTATGATCTTGCACAATTAAATTTTAATGTTGCTGAATTTGAAATCAACAAAGACGTTCTTAAACTAAATATTCAAATTGAGCCAGCAAATTCAATGCTTAAAGAACTCGAATTGAATATAGTAACTAGATATCTTAAGGAGTTATTTTAATGATTGTGATTAGTGGAAAAATTTGTTCAGGTAAAACTACATTTTTAAATCAACTTGAAAATTGCGGCTATAAAGTATTTAATTGCGATCAATTTGTTGATCAACTTTATCAAAATGCTGAATTTATTGCTCAAATTCAAGATTCAGATTTAAAAATGATTGTTCTAAATAACCAAATTAACAAACAAGAGATCGTTAGGTTAATTAAAAACAATTATCCACTATTTAAGAAATTAGAAAAAAAAATTCATCAAATAATTTATGATCATTTAAATATCAACAAGTATGATTATGTTGAAGTTCCTGTTTTAAAAAGTGAACATGTTAATTTTGCAACTATTTTTAGCCAAATAATTGTGCTCAATTTAGATAAAGATATAAGAAAAACTTTTTGTACAAAACGCAAGGTTAGTGCAGAAAAATTCACTTTATTAGACCAAATAAATGATTTAACTTTTTTACAAAACCACCCATTTAGATTAATTGAAAAAATTTGATTAAATAGTTCCCAAGAAATAGAAAAATATTTACAAAATTTACCCAAAAAAAGCTAAAAAATTGTTCTATTTTTTTAAATTTTATGCATTCATATAAGATATTTTTGATGTTGAAAAAATGTTTATCAACGTTTAAAGCCGAAATTAGATTTTAAGCTAAAAAATAATTTAATAAATTTATTAAAAACTCAAATTTTTAAAAAATAACAACTTGTGAATAACTGGGATAATAATCTAAAAAAGCGTTTTTAAAGTTATTTTGTAGGCTAAAATGTAATTTTTATTTTTTTATAATTGTGGATATGTCAAGTTTTTATTGCTAATAAAATTTTTAAAATATTTTTTTATCTAAATAGTTTTTTAACTCTTTTAAAATTGATATACAGAGACCAAAAATTGGTTGTCAAATTTTTAATAAGGGGGACAAAATGCAAAGCATTCACTATAATTATTTTGTTGTTGAAAGAAACGAGGACTTAACTCCGAGTGATCAAGAAAATATTTTAAATTTTTATCTCCCAATTATTGGCTCACAAGCTGTTACTTTATATAATTTTCTATATAATAAAATCAAGGTTGATAAACTTTATCATTCTGAATATGCTTTTTCAGGCATTTGCTCTTTTTTATCTGTTAAAATGGATGAGCTATCTCAATCTAGATCAAATCTTGAAGCCATTGGGTTAATTAAAACTTACTTTAATGAAAAAACTAATAAATTAATGTTTTTAATTAAAAGACCATTAAATAAAGAAGAAGTTAAAAGTAATCGTTTGTTAAAAAACGCTTTAATTAATTGTTTAGGTAAAGATATTGTTGATAATTTACTTGCAAGTAATGTGATTAAAAGAAGTGTACCAGCTGATTACATGAAAGATATTAGTGCTAATTTTATCGATGTTTTTGGTGAAAAAATGAAAGCTCCAAAAAGCACCCGAAGTATTGATTTGGTGATTGAAGCCGGAAAAAGAATTGAACAAAGCATTCAAAACAATTCTTTTTCAAGTTTTAAAAACATTGAATTAAAAATGCCGCTTCATTTTTTAGATCAAGAAATCCGAAATGAATATCAAGCACTACAAACTTATGAACCTCTTCATTTTTATAATTTTTTATCAAAAAATCAAATTCAAGACAATGCAAATGAAGTTATTAAAGAATTTTTAACTCTAGGATTTGATAATAAAGTGATTAACCTTGTTATGCTAATTAGTTTTTTAAATAAGAACATTGTGGAATTAAAGCAAGTTAATAGTATTTTAAAAGAGCTAAGTAGCAAAAAGATTTTCTCGTTTGAAATAGCTGAAAATTATCTTGACGGAAAATATTCAGACCACAAAATCTACCATAAATCAATCAAATCAAAAAACTACATTAAAAAACTTTACCTTAATTCAATTTAAAATGAGGTTACATGCTTAAAAAACCGGCTATAACTAAAGAAAAATTAGTTCAAGACGCAAAAAATGATCCGAGTTTGCTCAAGATAATTGAACAACTCCAAATGAGTGATGAAGAAATATTTTACAAATTCATTGATTTAATGAACGTAAAACTGCGTGAAATTAATCCAGAAGATTATATTGATCGAATCGAATTAATTCGTAATGCTAAAGGCTTAGTTGAAACAAAACGTTATTTTGCAAACAATGAAAAATACCGTCAATACTTGTTATATAACAACATTGTTTTTGAAAATTTAGGAATTAATCAAAAATACCAACCTTTTTCAGAGCAGCTGATTCAAAAGGCTGATTTTTTTGATTTATATCAATATCAAAAAGAATTTAGACATGCTTTAGGAAATGCTGAATCATTAAAACAACTCAAAGGACTTTTTTTGCACTCATCAAACTGGAATATTCGTCATGAAATTCTTTCCGGTTTAGCTAAAGATCTTGCCTTTCAAGATCTTAAGGTCACTTATGTGAACATTGAATATTTACTTGATGAAATTAAGTCATCTTTTAACGATAATAGCACTGATTATGTTATTAATACCATTATGAAATGCGATGCAGTTATTTTTGATAATTTAGGTTATGATCGGCTACCCAAATGATTTTTTAAAATGTTGGTAAAAATTTTGAATTATCGAATTACTTATAATAAATTTACCTGTTTTGGTTCAAAAATTTCACAAAGCGAAATTGAAACTGTGTTAGATTCTCAAAATACTGACGATTTGTTTACAAAAGGACAAATTAATGACTTTAAATTAGCGGTTAAAAATTTAACCCAAGGGGATGTGTGAGTTGAATAAAGAATTTAAAATAGTACTAGCAGGGACACCACAATTTTCAGTTCCTATTTTTGAAAAAGTGATTCAAAATTTTAATGTTGTTGCAATTGTGTCTCAACCAGATAAGCCCGCAAATCGTGGATATAAACTTGATCCAACTCCAACAAAACTTCTGGCTCAAAAGTATAATATTATACTTTTTCAACCCGAAAAAATTGGACAAATTTATGAACAATTGAAAGAATTAGATTATGATCTGTTACTGACTTGTGCATTTGGACAATATGTACCTACTAAAATACTAAATTTAGCTAAAAAAGGATCATTAAACATTCATGGTTCTCTTCTTCCAAAATACCGTGGAGCCGCTCCAATTCAACATAGTGTGTGAAATGGTGATGATCAAACTGGCCTGAATTTAATCTATATGATTGATCGCATGGATGCTGGAAATATTATTAAAGAAGCTAAAATAAACATTTTACCCAATGATACATCTGATACTATGTTTGAAAAAATGTCTCAATTAGGAACTGAACACATTGTATCTTGATTAAACGATTTTTTTAATGATAATTTTACAGAAATTATCCAAGATGAATCTCAAGTGACTTTAGCTCCCAAATTAAACAAAGAAGATGCTTTACTCGGTTGAAGTTTAACCGTTGATCAAGCTTTTAATCAAATTCGAGCTTTTTCATCTAATCCAGGAGCTTATGTATTTATTGGTGATAAACGCTTAAAAGTTTATTATGCATCCAAAAATCATGTTAATAATGCAATTGAGCTTAAGTTTTCCAATGGTAGTTTATATGCAATTGATTATCAATTCGAATCTAAAAAAAGAATCACTTTAAAATATCATTAACTTAATTTTTTTAAAAACCAAAATGAGCAAACATTGCCATTTTGGTTTTTAAAATTCTTTTTATCCTTAACTTAGTAATAATTTATTGTATTATAATAGTAATAAAGTATTTAATATTACTCAGATGAAAGGATATTTATTATGAAAAAAGTAGCCATTAATGGTTTTGGAAGAATCGGAAGATTGTTCTTAAGAAGATTGCTTGAAACAAATAATCAAGATGTTCAAGTTGTTGCAGTTAACGATTTAACCGATGCAAAAACCTTAGCTCACTTACTAAAATATGATTCAGCTTTTGGAATGTTAAAAGCTGATGTTCACGCAGAAGAATCAGCAATTGTTGTTAATGGACATAAAATTGCTGTGTATGCAGAAAAGGATCCTAAAGCATTGCCTTGGGGTAAATTAGGAATTGATCTTGTGGTTGAATCGACCGGAAGATTTGTTAAAAAAGACCTTGCTGCACTTCATGTTGAAGCTGGAGCAAAAAGCGTGGTGATTTCAGCACCTGCTGGTTCAGATGTTAAAACTATTGTTTACAATGTTAACCACCAAACAATCACTCCTCAAGATAGCGTAATTTCAGCTGCTTCATGTACCACTAACTGTTTAGCACCTGTGGTTGATGTGCTTGTAAAAAACTTTGGAGTTGAAAAAGGATGAATGACTACAGTTCACTCATACACTGGAGACCAAAGATTACAAGATGCTCCTCACAGCGACTTACGTCGTTCAAGAGCAGCATCATTTAACATGATTCCTACCTCAACTGGTGCTGCTAAAGCACTTGGACTTGTTATTCCTGAAGCTGCTGGAATTTTAGATGGATCAGCAGTAAGAGTTCCAACTATTACCGGATCACTTGTTGAACTTGTGGTTGAACTTAAACAACAACCTTCAGTCGAAGAAATTAACTCAGCATTTAAAAAAGGTGCTAATGAAAGCTTAAAATACGAAACTGATCCAATTGTATCTTCAGATATTATTGGTTCACACTATGGTTCAATTTATGATGCTGATCTTACTAAAATTGTTAAAGGAGCTGATGGTAAAAATCTTTACCACATTTCAGCTTGATATGACAATGAAATGTCATATGTTTCACAACTTGTGAGAACAGTATCACACTTTGCTAAATTAAAATAATATCCACATTATTCAAGTAAAAAGATAAGCACGAGCTTATCTTTTTAATATAATTACATTAATTATGGATCAATCAAGATTATTACACGAACGCTTAGCACAAGTTCCGAAAAAACCTGGTGTGTATTTATGAAAAAATGAACTGAATCAAATTATTTATGTTGGAAAAGCAAATAATTTATTCAAACGAATGCACCAATATTTTAAAGGAAGTATTAATTCATATAAAACCACTAAACTTGTTAGCGAAATTAGCGATTTTGATTTTGTGGTTAAAGACAATGAATCCAGTGCTTTAATTCTAGAAAAACAATACATAGAAAAATATAAACCTAAATACAATATCAATCTCAAAGATGATAAAACTTACAGCTATATTAAGGTGGCAATAAAAAACAAAAAGATTGAAATTAAGTCTTCTCCAAAGATTAATTTGAATACTGCTAATACTTTTTATTATGGTCCAATTACAGCCGGTTTTAAACGAAAAGAGCTGATAAATGTGCTCGTAAGAAATTTTTTATTCCATAATGGATTTGAAATTAATCAACGAAATGAGAAAGAATTACAAACAACTTACCATGAAATTATCAATGTCCTTAAACTTAAAAATAATGATTTTATTAAACAACTATACAACAAACGAGACCAAGCTTCTCAACGTATGGATTTTGAAGTAGCAATTGAATATCGTGATTCAATTGAACTTCTTGAACAAATGAAAAAACGTCAAGTCAGCGAAATTAGCAATAAAAAGAATATTGATGTATTTGTTTTTAAACATATTGATAACACTATACATGTTTTTGAAATGAGTTTTTGCTTTGGAGTGCAAGTAGCTCATCGCTATTTTTTTATCGATTCACTGGTTAATGAACAAAATGATATTAACGAAATTTTAGAGCAATATTATCTCAAACACTCTCAAGCTGATTTAATTGTTTTAGATCCTAAATATGTAGATTGAGATTTTGGGTTTTTGAGTAAAAAAATGGTATTTCCCAAAATTGGAACCTTAAAAAATTTACTCAATCAAGCTTATGATAATTTGAAATATTCTTTTGAACAAAAATACTTAAAGCTACAATCTCAGCAACTAAAAGTTCAGGAATGTTTTAAAAAGCTTGAACAACTATTATCCTTAAACAAACCAATTCATCGCATTTTTATTTTTGATAATTCTAACTTAAACAATAATTTTGTTGTTGGAGTTGGAATGGCTTTTGATGTTCACGGCAACATTAAAACTTTGAATCGAAAATTTGATATTAATAAACTGATTGAGACCAAAGGCAAGCGTGCTGATACTGAATATATGTTCTACAATGTCAAAAATTATTTGAGCATTAATGAATTTCTATTCAAAGATTATGGATATGACGATTTGTTTGTTGTTGATGGCGGAATTACTCAAATTCGAGCTTTTCTTAAAGCGTTAGATAGCATTCCTTTTTTAGATAAAAACAAAATTAATTTAATCGGTTTAGTTAAGGATGATAATCATAATACCCGAGAAATTGTGGTTAGAAATAATTCTCAATTGAAAATTGAGCAGATAGATTTGTTTAATTATTTAAGCTTTTTACAAAGTAAAGTGGATCAGTATGCAAAAGAGTATTTTAGAAGCAAATATTTAAATGCTTCACTTGAAAGTAAACTTTCACAAATTAAAGGGGTAGGAATCGCTTCAGAAATTAAGCTCCTCAAAAATTTTAAAGACTTTGCGTCAATTTACAATGCTACCCAAGAACAATTAGCACAAGTAGTCGGAGCAAAAATTGCTAAAATCATCAAAGAAAATTTGTAGTAAAATAGTGGAATTATTTCCTTTTTAATATTCTATTTATATAAAATAAGCAAATAATTAGTATAATTAGAATACAAAGAAATGAATGAAAGGAATCACATGTCACATAAATACAAATATGCATTAGATAAAGATGGTAAATATACAGTTATGTCCGATCCTAATGAAATGATTAGAATCTTAGATATTAACGGTGATTTAATCGATAAAAAATACAAATCTCCATTATCTAATGATCAACTACTTGAAGCATATAAATGGATGGTATTATCAAGACAACAAGATACATACATGCTTCAACTTCAAAGACAAGGACGTATGTTAACATTTGCTCCAAACTTTGGAGAAGAGGCACTTCAAGTGGCAACAGCTTATGCTATGGATCGTAAAAAAGATTGGTTAGTTCCAGCTTTTAGATCAAACGCAACAATGTTAGCACTTGGTGTACCAATGATTAACCAATTGCTTTACTGAAACGGGAACGAATGAGGTTGCTACATGCCTGAAGGGGTTAACGTAGTTCCAATTAACATTGTTATTGGTGCACAAATTTCGCATGCTGCCGGAATAGCATATGGAATGAAACACAACAAAACAGGTGGAGTTGCAGTTACCTTTATCGGAAATGGTGGAACTACTGAAGGAGAATTTTCAGAAGGAATTAACTTTGCCGCTGTTCAAGAATGACCAGCAGTTTTTTGTATTAACAACAATCAATGAGCTATTTCAACACCAAATCACTTTGAATCAGTTTCTTCAACACTTTCGGTCAAAGCGGCAGCTTATGGATGTGCTGGAATTAGAGTTGATGGAAACGACTTTTTAGCTAGCTATGAAGCTATTAAAGATGCTATTGAATATGCTAGAACCGAAAGCAAACCAATCGTGGTTGAATTTGTAACCTGAAGACAGGGTCCACACACAACTTCAGATAACCCAAGAGTTTATAGAACTGAAACCGAAGAAAAAGAACACGAAAAATGAGAACCAATGCACCGTTTCGAGAAATATTTAACTGACCTTGGTATTTTCAATGAAGAACTTAAAACTAAAATTTGAGCTGAATCTCTAGATTTTGTTAAAAAAACTTACGAAGAAAGCTTGACCAAAATTAATACCAAACTTGAAGATATTTTTGATTACACTTATGAAAAACTTCCAGAATACTTACAAGAACAAAAACAAGAAGCTATTGATTATTGATCAAAAAAAGGAGCTAACTAATGTCTGATACAAAAGTTTTTAACAATATCGAAGCCTTAACTCACTCTCTTGATCTTGCAATGGAAAGAGATCCAAATGTTGTTTTATTTGGAGAGGATGCAGGTTTTGAAGGTGGAGTTTTCCGTGCAACTCAAGGTCTTCAAGCAAAATACGGAGTTCATAGAGTTTTCGATACCCCTATTTCTGAGGCAGCTATTGCTGGAGTTGCTATTGGTGCATCATTAGTTGGATTAAAACCAATTGGTGAAATTCAATTTCAAGGGTTCTCGTTCCCAGCTATGCAACAAATTTTCACTCAAGCAGCTAGATTAAGAAACCGTTCAAGAGGACGTTTACACGTACCTATTGTTATTAGAATGCCTATGGGTGGAGGGATTAGAGCTCTTGAACACCACTCAGAAGCTCTTGAAGCAATTTACTCACACGTCCCAGGTGTGAAAGTTGTTATGCCTGCATTCCCATATGATACTAAAGGATTAATTTTAGCGGCTATTAACGATCCAGATCCAGTTATTTTCCTTGAAAACAAAAAAATCTATCGTGCTGGAAAACAAGAAATTCCTACTGAATACTATGAAGTTGAAATTGGAAAAGCTAATGTTTTAGTTGAAGGAACTGATTTAACTTTAGTGACTTATGGAGCTCAAGTGCACGATTCGCTTTCAGCTCTTAAAAAACTTCAAGCTACAAATCCAGAAATTTCAGTAGAACTTATTGACTTAAGAACCATTAAACCACTTGATCATGCAACCATTGTTGAATCGGTGAAGAAAACTGGAAGATTACTTGTAGTACATGAAGCGGTAAGAAGTTTCTCAGTGTCAGCTGAAATTATGGCTAGAGTTAACGAAAAAGCTTTTGAATACCTTCAAGCTCCAATGTTTCGTTTAACTGGATACGATATTACCGTCCCTCTTCCTAAGGGAGAAAGTTTCCACGCAATTAACGACGAAAAAATCATTGACAAAATTAAAGAAGTTATGTCATATGAAATGTAATATTTAAAAGAGAAGGAGATGAAAAAAATAATGATTAAAGCTACCCCTATTGTCCGTGCAAAAGCGGCCAAACTTGGTATTGACCTTTCTCTTGTTAAAGGAAGCGGAGAAAACGGAAAAATTTTACTTGCTGACCTAGAAGCATTTGCGGCTCAACCAAAACAAAGTGCTCCAAGTAATCCAGAAGTAGTAAGCACACCTACCCCAACAGCGGCTCCAACCGGAGCTGCTGTTCCAACTCCAACCCCAGTAGCACCAAGAGTTGTAACTGGAGAACCATACTCGCAACCAGTTACTCCAATTAGAAAAGCTATTGCTAAAGCCATGACTAATTCATGGGATAATGTAGCATATGTTAATCTAGTTCATGAAATTGATATGACTAGACTTTGGGATTTACGCTCATCGATTAAAGATTTAGTTCTCAAAAATACTGGTGTAAAACTTACCTTTTTACCATATATTTTAAAAGCTGTTTCAGTTGCTTTAAAAGAATTTCCTAAATTTACTGCTAAATACAATGAAGCAAAATCAACTTTAGACTTTCCGGGTGTGATTAACTTAGGGTTTGCTGTTGATACTGAAGCTGGATTAATGGTACCAGTAATCCCTGGAGCTGACCAATTATCAGTTTTAGATTTAGCCAAAGAAATTGCTCGTTTAGCTAAAGCAGCACGTGAAAAAACTATTAAACCTGCCGAAATGAAAGGTGCTGGATTTACCATCACTAACTATGGAAGTGTAGGAAGTTTATTCGGAGTTCCAGTTATTAACTATCCAGAACTTGCAATTGCTGGAGTTGGTGCAATTATTGATAAACCAGTAGTAAAAAATGGTGCAATAGTACCCGGGAAAGTGATGTATATTACTGTTGCAGCTGATCACCGTTGAATTGATGGAGCAGAAATTGGTCGTTTTGCTTCAAGAGTAAAAGAATTACTTGAAAAACCTGAAGTTTTAGGAGTGTACTAATATGTATAAGTTTCAATTTGCTGATATTGGTGAAGGTCTTCACGAAGGTACAGTTGCTGAAATTTATGTAAAAGTCGGACAAGAAGTTAAAGAAGGAGATAATCTTTTTAGTGTCGAAACTGATAAGGTTACTTCAGATATCACCACTCCAGTAAATGGAAAAATCGTTCAAATTATGATGGCTGTAGGTGATGTTATTCACGTTGGCCAAGAAATTTTCTTAATCGATGATGGTTCAGGAGATAGTGCTGAAGCTCCTGCTCCAGCATCGGAAAAAGAACCTGCCAAAGAAGAAAAACCATCAGAAGGTGGCGCTAGCGTTGTTGGTGAATCAGTGGTAAACAATGATTTAATCGACCTTAACTTCTTTAAAAAAGCAGCTCCAATTGTACAAGAAAAACCCAAATCTCCCGAACCTACACAACCAACTACAATTGCAACATCTGGTGATGTTAAACCATACACAGGTAAAGTTGACGAAGAATATGACGTGATTGTGGTTGGATCGGGTCCTGGTGGATATTTAGCTGCTGAAGAGGCTGGTAAGAGCGGATTAAAAACCTTAATTATCGAAAAAGTAAATTGAGGTGGAGTATGTTTAAATACTGGATGTATTCCAACTAAAACCTTGCTTAAAACAGCTGATATCGTGCAACACATTAAACACTCAGGACAATATGGAATTGTATTAAGTAAAGAACAACAAGTTTCTGAAGATGAAACTTGAGTTGCAATGCACAAGCGTAAAGCTGATGTAGTAAGCAAAATCTCAATGGGTGTTCAAATGTTAATGAAAGCTTCTAAAGCTAAAACTTTAGTTGGAGAAGCAAAAGTTATCGGGGATCGTGTTGTTCAAGTTGAAGGTAAAGTTTACCGTGCGAAACATTTAATTCTTGCAACTGGATCATCAGCTAACAAATTAATGAAAATCCCTGGATTTGAGCAAGGATATAAAGATAATAAAATTATTACTTCGAAAGAAGCAATTAACTGAAGTGAAAAACGTCCTAAATCAGTAACTATTATAGGTGGTGGAGTAATTGGACTTGAATTTGCAAGTATTTTCTCAGTGCTTGGAACTAAAGTAACTATTATCCAAAATACTGATCGCTTACTTCCTACCGCTGATAAAGAAGTTTCAGTTGAAGTAGCTAAAATGCTCAAGAACCTTGGAGTTGAAGTGTTATTTGATGCTCAAACTCAAAAATTTGAAAATGATAAACTTTATGTAGAAGTTAAAGGGGAACAAAAAGTTCTTGAACAAGAATTAATCCTTACTGCTACTGGTCGTACACCAAATACACAAGGACTTGAAGAAGCTGGAATTAAACTTGGTTCACGTGGAGAAGTGCTTGTTAACGAACACATGCAAACCAATGTGCCTGGGGTTTATGCAATTGGGGACATGACTGGACAAGCAATGCTTGCTCACGTAGCTTATGCACATGCTATGACTGCTGTGTTTAATATTTTAGGTGATGAACACAAAGGAATTTACAAGCCTAAATCAGTTGCTGGATGTATCTACACCAGTCCAGAAATTGCATTTATTGGACTTACTGAAGAACAAGCTCTTGCTCAAGGTAAAAACGTTTTTAGTTCAAAATACTCATTTGAACGTTTAGGAAAAGCAATTGCTTCAGTAAATAATGTTGGATTTGTCAAACTTATTGTTGACAAAGAATTTGGTGAAATTCTTGGAGCCTGAATGGTTGGTCCAAATGTAACCGATTATGTTGCCGAAATTGCTGTAGCAATGGAACAAGAATTAAGCGTGCACGAAATTGCACACACTATTCACCCACACCCAACATATGGAGAAATTATTTGAGAAGCAGCTCGTGCAGCTAGTCTTAAACTTTCTCTTGAATCAATGAAAAGATAATTTAAAATTATTAAGTACTCACAAATAAAACCACAATTTCGTATTGTGGTTTTATTCTATTAAGATAATAACTACAATTTATTTGTTTGTGATAGAATCATCGTTAAATTGTGGATCTTGGATTTTCTTTCTGTTATTAATAAAGGCAATGAAAAAAGTTAAAATTTTTTCACGTTTTTGATCAAAAATCTTATTACTAAAGTGGAGAAGAAAAAATATCACCTTTGAAAAGGTGATATCCATGATAAAAATCTTAAGCTTTATTATTTGAACCAAATTCACGAATTTTGTCTCTAACCACTTGACACATTGCTTTAAAACCGGGAAGATAAAGCTTTCTTGGATCAAAGTTTTTACCTTTTAAATCTTCACCTGAAAGAATATATTCTCTTATCGCTTTGTGGTTTGCTTGTTGTAATTCTGTATTAACGTTAATTTTAGTGACACCGAGTGAAATAGCTTTTTGAATTTGATCGCTTGGAATTCCGCTCCCTCCATGAAGTACAATTCCAATTCCAGCTACTTGAGAAATCTTTTCAAGAGTTTCAAAACTTAATGATTTTCACGATTTTGGATATGGTCCGTGAATATTTCCAATTCCAGCTGCTAAAACATCAATTCCAAGTGAAGCCATTTTAGTTGCTTGAACTGGATCAGCAAATTCGCCATCGCCCACAATCCCATCTTCTTCTCCTCCAATAGTTCCAACTTCAGCTTCAAATGAATATCCTTTTTGTTTGGCAATTTCCACAAGTTCTGCAGTTTTTTGGAAATTTTCTTCAAATGGAAAATGTGAACCATCAAACATCACCGATGTATAACCATCTGTTTCTAGAGCTTTTTTAACTCCATCATATGATCCGTGATCAAGATGTAATGCAACTGGAATTGAAATGTTAAGTTCTTCAATAAGACCTTTAATCATTCCACTCACTACCTTGAATCCACCCATGTATTTTAAAGCTCCTTCGCTAGTTGCAATAATTACTGGTGATTGTTCTTCTTGTGCAGTTAATAGTACTGCTTTTGCTCATTCTAAATTATTAATATTAATATGTGGGATGGCGTATTTACCGTCTTTGGCTTTTTTTAGCATTTCAGATGCGTTTACTAATGGCATGTTATTACTCCTTTGTTAAAAAAATTCAGCATTTTTACTTTGTCATGTTCCGTCCGAGTTTCTTTCAAAACGTCTATCAACGGTTAACAATGTATAAAGCTCTCCGATCTTACGCTCTCTAACTTTTTCATAAGGAATTTCGTTAGAAACAAAATTTAATGTTCAAGTTTGTTTAAGCTCATTTTCAACCACTTCAAAAATTTCGTTAAATTCAAATTTTTTCAATGGATCTTTTTTAATTTCGTCAATTGCAATATCCAACATTGTTCTCATAATAGATCCTTTCGCTGATTAATTATGACAATTAATCAAATTATAAATATTTTAAACTACTTACATAAAAGTCATAAATTATTTGTCTAAAAATTCAAGACTTTTACATTTTATTAGGAGCAGAGACACCAATTAAATTAAGTCCTAGTTTTAAAGTATTCTTAGTTGCTAAAACAACATAAGCTAAAGTATTTTGGTTTTCTGAACCAATAATCTTACTTTCAGAATAAAAACTATTAAAAGCTTTTGCTAAATCAATTAAGTATTGCACCATTAAATTAACTTTTAAAGTATTTGCAATTGTTTTAATTAATTCAGGAAATTTATCTAATTCTAAAATTAATTTTTGCAATTTTTCTGATGTTATAAAATGATAATTTATATCATTCAAAGTAAGTTTGTTTAATAAAGCAAATGCCCTTGAGTGTGCGTATTGGACGATAAAAACTGGATTTTTCTGATCTTTTTGATTTGATAAGTTAATATCAAAATCAAATTTACTATTAACTTCTCGACTAAGCATACTAAAACGCACTGCATCTGTTGAACTTTCAGCAAGTAAATCACTTAAAAAAACACTAGTTCCTGCACGCTTAGACATTTTATATTCTTGTCCGTTTTTAAGTAAACGAACCAATTGAACTACTAAAATTTCAACCTTATCTTGCGAATATCCTAAACAAGTTAAAGCAATTTTCATTCGATTGATATAACCTGAATGATCTGCTCCTCAAACATTAAGAAGTTTTTGAGCTTTATTTGCTTTAATTAGGTGATAAGCAATATCTGGAAGTAAATATGTATAAGTGCCGTCCTGTTTAATAAGGACACGATCCTTATCATCTCCAAATTTTTCTGTTTGAAGAAATAGAGCACGATCTTTAGTGTAAGTATGTTGTTTAAGATTATCTAAAACTACTTCAATTGCATTCTGATCATATAAAGATTGTTCACTAAAGAATGTATCAAAGGTGACATTAAAATTAGCTAAATCACTTTTAATCTTGTTTAAAAGAATATTAATACAAATTTGTTTAAACTCTTTTGTATCTGTTTTATCTATGAATTTGTCATTATATTTTTCTTTGATTTTGTTAGCAAGTCAAACAATATCTTCGCCCCGATATGATGTTTCAGGAAATTGCATTTTAATTCCGAAAAGATCATGATATCTTACTGATGTTGATTCGGTTAGGATATTAATTTGATTTCCAGCATCGTTAATGTAATATTCTTTTTCAACATGATGCCCTGCGTGAGTTAAAATACGAGCCAGCGAATCTCCAACAGCCGCACCACGAGCGTGCCCAACGTGTAAAAATCCAGTTGGATTTGCTGAAACAAATTCTAAATTAATTTTTTCGCTTGCAACTTGATTCTTACCATAATTTTCATTTAATTGAGCAATTTGTTCAACCTTTTTAATTAATTGTTGATCATTAATGACAAGATTAATAAATCCAGGCTTAGCAACATCAATTTGAGCAAAAAATGGATCATTTTGTAATTGAGTTTGAATGACATTTGCTAGTGTTAAAGGAGATTCATTGAAATATTTTTTAGTTATAAAAGCAACATTAGTAGCAAAATGATAATTTGTTCCTTGACTATTTAAATCATCTGGAACATTAGGTGTAGAAAGGTTGTAATTAAGTGAATTAATTTGCAATTGATCGCTTAAAACCTTTTGCTCTTTTAATTGTGCTAAAACGTTATTAATTTTTTCTTTTATTTCCAAAAATAAGCTCATATTTCTCCTTATAGTCTTTTAATTATATAAGAAAAAAGTGATTAAAACATATATAATTTATTTATGTTTTACAAAATCTATGTATGTGGTCCAACGGTTTATAATAGTGTGCATATTGGAAACATTAGACCCATTTTATCAATGGATCTAATTTTAAAAGCAGCTCGAAATTTAGGAAAAAAATTTTATTTTGTTCACAATATTACCGATATTGACGACAAAATTATTAATCGAGCAATTCAAGAAAATGTCTCTGAAAAACAAATTGCTCAAAAGTATGCTCAAGAGTACCTTAGCTTACTTGAACAATTAAATGTAAACACTATTTCAAAAATTGAATATGTAACTGAAAACTTACAACACATTGATAAGTTTATTAAAAATTTAATTATTAGTAAAAATGCATACATAGATACAGATAAAAATGTATGGTTTGATGTTGGTAAGAACCAAGAGCAATATGGTTCTGTTTCAAATCAAAAACTTGATAATATGATTTTTGAAGATACTCAATATCAAAAAAGACATCCAGCTGATTTTGCTTTATGGAAAACTAAAACACCCGGTGTGCAATATCCTTCATCTTTTGGAAATGGAAGACCAGGATGACATACTGAATGTTGCGTGATCATTTACAAAAATTTTGGTTCACAAGGTGTTGATGTTCATGGAGGTGGGACTGACCTTATTTTTCCGCATCATGAAAATGAAAATATTCAATTTCAATCTTTAACCGGAAATAAAATAACAAAAAAATGACTTCGTACAGGGACCCTTAACTTAAATGGAATTAAAATGTCTAAATCATTAAACAATGTTATTTTAGCTAAGGATTTTGTTAATATTCATGGAGCTGATGTTTATAAATTTATTTTACTTATGAACTCAATTACTGGAATTATTAATCTAGATGATAATGCGATTAATAACGCAAATAAACTCATTAACAAGATTACAAAAATTTATTTCAAAATATTTAAATCACAAATTTCAAATATATTATATGACCAAGAAATATTTAAACAAGCTATGGGTTTTATTTTAGAGCTTAATTTTTCTAAATTCATGAATCTTATACACGATCTCATTAAAAAAGCTAATAATAATCCTGTTTATGCAATCACATTAATTAAAATCTTTAACTCAATGGACTTTAATTTTCAAAATATTAATTATCAAGAATACTTAATTTTATATAAACAATGAGAAGTACTTAATTCACAAAAAAAATATGAACAAAGTGACCAGATTCGAAGTCTTCTAATTAAGAAGGGAATTTTTTAAATGCATAAATTCATAATCAGCGGCAAAAACTCTGTGCTTGAAGCTTATAAAAATAATTTACCCATTTTAAAAATCTTAGTATCTAAAAAAGAACATGCGAGTCTTTTTGATTCTAAAAAAACAATGATCCAGATTGTTGATTCTCAAAAACTCAATCAAATTAGCAAAGAAAATCACCAAGGTTTTATAGCTTATTTACAAGAGATTAACTATAAAGATACTAATCACTTGATTAAGACTAAACCAAAAGGGGTTTTAGTCCTTGACAAAATTCAAGATCCCCATAATTTTGGAGCAATCATTCGAACTGCTAACGCAGCTGGGATTAAGGATATTATTTATCCTAAGGAAAATTCTTGTGATATTACTCCAACTGTTTTAAAAGTTGCAAGTGGTGGTTTTGTTAATATGAATTTTTATCGAGTCAATTCAATTAGTGCCACTATTACTAAGCTTAAAAAAGCAGGTTTTTGAGCTTATGCAACCACACTTAATTCAAATTCAGTAAACCATTCTCAAGTTAATTACAATACACCTTCACTTTTAATTATCGGTAATGAAGGTAACGGTATTTCAAAAAGTGTTCTTTCAGTTGCTGATCAGAGTGTTTATATTAAACAATATGGAAGTGTTCAATCATTAAACGCATCGGTAGCAACTGGAATCATTCTCTTTGATTTTGCTAACAAGGTTAATGAAGAATAAATGCTATATTTATCGTAAAGATTTAAGAGATGAAATTATTAATTATTTCGAACTTCATAATTTTATAAGAATTCGATCATCGCATTTATTAAGTTTAATTTACGAATTTATTAAATATAAAATTCGTTCATTAGCACGTAAAATTTTACGTTTACACTCATTTAATAATGGTATTTGTGAAGAAGAAATTCAAAATTATATTTATTCAATTCTGCTTGAAATTATTGAATATTGGAAGAATTTTCTTCATATGCCTTTTGAAGCGTATTTTTGATATACAATTAAATTAAAAATGATTAACTATATTAATAAAATCAATAATCGTCAATTTGATTTTGAAGAAAAAATAGCTAATAATATCAATAATTTAAAAGGAATTATTCACAGTTATGATTTAAATAATTCAAATCATGATGAATCTGGAATCTATAATTTAGATTTTCTTAAATCTATTTCTTCAGATTCAGAGTATAAATTTTTAATCAGTCAATTGAATCGCGAAACTTCTGTAACTGACCTTTACACAACTTATCAAAAGAATAAGTTTATTCGTTCAATCAATTTTAAAATTCAGCAATTTCAGAAAAATAATTATTAAAAAATAAGGAATCCAATGGAAGATAAGTATTCAAAAATCCACATTTTTAGTACAGATACAGTCACTGGAATTGGTGGACCAATTAGCGAACAAACTCTTGAATTATTATACGAGCTTAAAAATCGACCACGTGATAAAAAAATTATGATTTTAGTTTCCTCAATTCAACAAGCTCAAAAGTTTAAACAATGAAATGATATGGCAACTCAAGTTGCCGAAAAATATTGGCCCGGAGCATATAGTATCATTATTAATGACCAAGGTTTTAGGATGCCTAATAATCAATTGTTATTAAATTTTTTAGAACAAAATGGCCCAATGTATGTGACTAGTGCAAATTTATCAGGAAGCAAACCAATTAGCATTGATCAAGCTCACAATATTTTTCCTCAAGTAAAAAATGTACATAATTTTGGAGAATCTTCAGGTAAACCAAGCACATTAATTAATTTAGATAAAAATTTTCAAATTATCAAAAGAGATTAATTTGGATAATTTAAATAGCAAATCAAAATCGATAAAGTAGTACTAAAAGCAACAAATAAAAATGAATATAAACTATTATGTCTGTGAACTTCTTGTTTTTGTTCAAGCATAATATTGCGAATTTTAGCATCATTTGGACTTAGATTTTTTAACTTTGCTTGTCTTTCTTTGTGTTTACCTACATTTTTTAAGAAGCTATTTTTACCAACAACAATAACTAAATTGACAAAAAAAGAAATTGCAAAAGCAATAATTAAAGCATCTATAAGTTGTTGTTGGTTTGAAAAATCATATTTTGAACGAGATATGAGAATAATAATTCCCACTAAAACAGAATGAAAAAGAATTATTAGATAAAATTTTACTGTTTTTATTTCGTATATAAAACGATGTATTAGATAATTTAATATTTTTTTCATTTCATCTCTCTAATTAGCTAATTAAAATTTAAGGTATTTAATAATTAACTTTATAGCTTGCAAAAGAGTGCAAGCTATTTTTATAAATTATAACTGATAAAAACTATCTTAAATTGTAAAAATCAATTGCTTTTTAAATATAAATAAAGGTATTATAATATAAATTATGCCAGAATATCCAGAAGTAACCGTCGTTAGAAAAACCCTACAAAATGAAGTTAAAGGGCACAAAATACTTAATGTTAAAATTTTTGATCCTAAATTTATTAAGAATGCATCGGCCAAAGATTTTATTAATTTTGTTAAGGGTGAAATAATTGAAGATATCTCAAACGTTGGGAAATTTTTAGTCTTTCATTTAAGTAATAATAAACGTTTTCTTTCTCATCTTCGGATGGAAGGTAAATATTATATTCGAGATGAACAAGTTTTAGAAAATTATCATTTTAAGCATGATTATTTATACTTTTACCTAGAAAATAAGGGTGTTTTAGCTTATAATGATACTCGTAAATTTGGAAGCTTTGAAATCTTAGATCCTTCTGAGAATGATGTAAGTATTCATGAACTTAAAAATTTAGCTCAATTACCAGCTTTTGTGGATGTTGACCAACTTTATAATAAACTCCAAAAATCAAATAAGTCAATAAAAACTATTTTGCTTGACCAATCATTAATTTTAGGAATTGGTAATATTTATGCTGACGAATCATTGTATCATTGCAATATTTTCCCAATGACTAAAGCTAAAGATCTTTCAAAAGAACAATTAAAAAATTTACTTAACACAGCTCAAGAAATAATGGATCAAAGTATTGTTGCTGGCGGAAGCTCAGTGCATTCATATCAATCAGTTAATGGAGTAATTGGAACCTTTCAAAATGAACTCAAGGTATACGGAAAAGCCAAGAGTGTATGTATGAAATGTAAGCGTTCAGAAATTGTTAAAGTAAAATTAGATTTTAAACCCAACGGGAGAGGAACAAGTTATTGCCCTGTTTGTCAGAAAGACCCTTATGAATAATAAACTTATCATTGTCGTTGATATGTTGAACGGATTTGCTCATTCTGGGCCATTAGCTAGTGAAAACATAACAAAAATTATTCAACCAATTGCTCGTGAACTCTCAAAGGGTGATGATGTAATTTTTGTTTGTGATGCTCATAATGATAGCGATTTAGAAATGAAACAATATCCATTACATTGTCAAAAAGATAGTACTCAAGCACAAATAGTTTCAGAATTAAAGAATTTTATAACACCAACCAATGTTTATTACAAAAATACAACTAATGCTTTTTGAGAATTGCTTGCATTAAATATTTGGAATGAATATGATCAATTTTTAATTGTAGGATGTTGTACTGATATTTGTATTTTGCAACTAGCATTATCAATTCGTACTTATTTTAACAAAATTAATATGGACAAAGAAATCATTGTTGATTCATCACTTGTTGCAACTTATGATTCAAATGAACATAATGCCCAAGAATTTCATCAATTTGCACTAAAATTAATGGCCCAAGCAGGAGTTAAAATTATTTAATATGTTCAAAAAGTTGGAAATTGATCTCCATGGTTATGAGTGAATTGAAGCTCAAAATAAAATTTTGCTCTTAATTGATGATTTAAAAAAGTTCAAAGTTGATAAAGTATTATTCATCACTGGCAAAGGTACTGGAGCATTAATTACTCAAACTACCAAACTACTTGATGATCATTTAATTACATGAGAATTAGTTAATAATAACGGAGCTGTTTTAGCTTATATCCACAATTCAAGAGATAATTGAGCATTTTGGAATCATTATCAAACTAATTCCAGACTAGACCAAGCTGAACTCGAAGAAATTTTTAATGTCTCTTTAAATGAGTTTAAAAAACTAAAATAAGCTATAATAATTTTATGAAAAAAAGTTTGTTTAAATTAGCAATAAAAGACGCAAAAGGACAACTTAAAAAGGGTAACATTTTTATGTTAGCCACTGCATTTATTTTAGGAAATGTTTTTGGTGCATTAGTTTCTTCTTTTGCTAATGATATTTTAATGGGAATGATTACTTCAATAGTTGGCGAAAACGATTTAGATAAATTAAGTTATAAAGCTATTAAGTATGGAAAATTTTTAGGAGCTTTAATTTATTTTATTGTTGTTTCACTGTTTGTGTTTGTTTTTTTATCAGTTTATTTCACTGTGATTCGAATTAAAAATCGTTATATAACTGATGGTAAAAACGAACCAAAACCAGAGAAAAAACCTGAACCAACTACTGAACAATTAATCCTTGAAGAATTAAAAAATATTAATACCAAACTCAGCAAAGAATAAGACCCATACTGAGGTCTTTTTTTCTGATTTGCACATTCTACAGTTAAAAAAAGCTATAGCTTTTTTAACTGAAAAAGTTATAATTTAAAAATGTATATTATTAAAATTTAAGGAGAGTTATGTTAAAAGTTATTTCACACCCTTTGATCGATATCAAGTTAACTAAAATGCGTTCAGTTACCACTGATCATTTAGGGTTTAAAAACAATCTAAACGAGATTGCATCATTAATGGTTTATGAAGTCATGCGTGATTACGTTACCAAAAATAAAGAGGTCGCAACACCCTTGGTTAAAAATTTTGTTGGAAAAGATTTTGACAAGGAAATTATTATCGTGCCAATTTTACGTGCTGGATTAGGAATGGTTGATGGCTTAATCCAACTTATGCCACAAGCAAAAGTTGGACACATTGGAATTTATCGTAATGAAGAAACCCTTCAACCGGTTGAATATTTTTATAAAATGCCTGAAGTAAGTAAAGATTCACACGTTATTGTTGTTGACCCTATGCTTGCAACTGGAAATTCAGCTGTAGATGCAATTCAAACCCTTTATAAGGATGGATTTACTAATGTCCAATTAGTTTGCTTAGTTGGTGTGCAAGCTGGTGTTGATAATGTTGAGAAACATTTTGGTAAAGATTTTAAAATTTATCTAGCTGCACTTGATGAAAAGCTTAATGAAAATGGTTACATTGTGCCTGGTCTTGGTGATGCTGGAGATCGTATCTTTGGTACCAAATAAGAATGAAATTTAAATTCAACCAAAAAAACAAACAAATCGAATATCGATTTGTTTGTTCTAATCAAACTAAAGACTTTGAAAAGAAAACCAACTCTCAATCGTATATTAGATATGGAATTAATGATTATCGTGATATTTCCAAAATTGTTACTTGCGGCTTAATCTTAGCTTTAGCCTTAATTTTTAGCGCTATTAGCAAATTTACCCCTAACGTTTTTAGCTTTTTACAATTTAACTTTTCATTAATTCCAATACTTTTTGGATTTTATGTAGTAGGCTGGAAATATGGATTAGCCATTATTTTTATTAACTTTTTAATCTCTCCCCTTTTTAGTTCATCAGCCCAAAGTTTTGATATTCGCTATATTGGACAATTTAACTTATTAATTTTACATTTAGTCTTTGTTTTTGTCCAGATTTACTCATTCAAATACATTTTAAAATTTGTTAATTATCAATTTAATGCACCGCAAAATAACAGAGCAAAATTGTTCAGACTATTAATTGTTTATTCTCTTTCAATTAGTTTTACTGTTATTTTTACCACACTGTTTTTAAGTACAGCTAATACCTTTTTTATTAATTTAGTTTACTTTAAACTCTTCTTTAAAATTCCTTTTTCACTACAAAGTACAATTCAAAAGTATCCAGACTTTAAATTTTTATTTTTAAATATTAATAATTATTTTGCTGGATCGTATACTTTATATATTATTTTCAATATTATGAACCTTTCCCTTAATTTAGTTATTATTACATTGATTTGAGCTTTAGATTGAAAAACTCGTGTGATTACTAATTTAAAACATAAGCACAATATTTTTTATTAATTTTGATCAGGAGATTTATGGACAAAGAATATAACTTTTGAGATATTGACACCAAGTGACAGCAATATTGAGATGTACACAAAAGTAATGAACCGCTTGATAACTTTAATTTGCCCAAAAAGTATATTTTAAGTATGTTTCCGTATCCAAGTGGAAAAATTCACATGGGGCATGTGCGTAATTATTCAATCGGCGATGCTATCGCTCGCTTTTATCGGCGTAAAGGCTTTAATGTCTTTCATCCATTCGGCTGAGATGCATTTGGTTTACCAGCTGAAAATGCTGCTATTAAACGTCAAATTCACCCTGAGCAATGAACCTATCAAAATATTGCTTCAATGGATCAAGAAATTAAAAAGCTTGGAATTTCAGTAGCCTGAGATTATGAACTAATCACTGCAAATACAAGTTATACTAAGTGGGAGCAGTTTCTTTTTATTAAACTTTGAGAAAAAGGGTTGATTTATAAACGGAAAAGTTTATTAAATTTTTGTGAGCATGATAATACTGTTCTAGCAAATGAACAAGTCATTGATAATAAATGTTGACGTTGTGATAATGTCATTATTCAAAAAGAACTTGAAACTTATTATCTTAAAATTACTGATTATGCTGATGAATTATTAGAAGAATTAAACTCATTAAAGAAACATTGACCAGACCAAGTTCTTTCAATGCAACATAATTGAATCGGTAAGAAGCAAGAATATAAATTTGTACTTAATCTCACTAATCACCTTGATAATAGCACTTTACAAATGCCAATTTATGAAAGCGATTTAACCAATGTATTAAATGCAGATTTTATTGCTTTAGGGACTAGCAATTCATTGGTGCAAAATCTCATTAACCAAAAGTTTTTCACTCTTGAACAAACTCAAATAATTGAACGAATTAATTCAAATATTAATAATAAAATTTTTAGTGATAAATTAGCTTTAAAATTACCTTTTAGTGCTAAAATTGAGCATAGCAATATTAGTTTAGACTTATATATAACTGATTTTGCAAGTGTTCATTTAACCAAAACTGCTCAATTTGCCTCGAGCAAAAATAAAACTCAATCAATTTTTATGCAAACAAACCATATTCCTGTTTTAAACAAGCAATTGCATGAAATTGATAAAGACAAACTTACTTTAGAAACTAAATACAATTTACGTGATTGAGGAATTTCTCGCCAAAGATACTGAGGAACTCCAATTCCGTTAATTCACTGTCAAAAATGTGGGACTATACCAGTAGATCTTAACTCACTTCCAATAACTCTACCTAAAAATGTTACTTTTAATGGACACGGGAATCCATTAGATCAAGTGTCAGAATGGATCAATACAACTTGTCATGTTTGTGGCTCAAAAGCAAAACGCGAAACCGATACACTTGATACATTCTTTGAATCAAGTTGATATTTTTTAAGATTTACCACTCCAAAAACTTTACGTTTAAACACTATTTTTAGCAATAAAGATTTAAATTATTGAAATCAAGTTGATGAATATATTGGTGGAATTGAGCACGCTATTTTACACTTATTATATGCTCGCTTTTTCACTAAAGCTCTAGCTGATTTACAATTAATTAATTTTAGAGAACCATTTAAAAACTTACTCACTCAAGGGATGGTGCTTAAAGATGGGGCTAAAATGTCTAAATCAAAAGGCAATACTGTTGAACCTTCGACCATTATTGCTAAATATGGTGCCGACACTACTCGTTTATTTATTCTTTTTGCTGCTCCACCAACAAAAGAACTTGAGTGAAGTGATTCAGGGATCAATGGAGCATTTAAATTTATTAAACGACTTTGAGAACGTTCGTTTGAAGTGAATCCGCAATGTGATTATAAAAATATTGTTCACTCACAACTCACTGAGCAAGAACAAAAAGCACGACACAAACTTTATCTAGGTCTAATCAAACAAAATGAAATCTTTTTAAATCGTCAAAACGAATACGCTTTTAACACCTTGATTTCATGAACAATGGAAACGCTTAATGAATATGATAAAATTAATAATTGCACGTTAATTACCGAAATGTTTTATGTTCTACTTAATATTCTTGAACCCTTTATTCCACATTTTGCTTGAGAATTATCGAACAAATTTTTTGATTTAAAAAATTTATATGATTTTTCTATTGATTCAGTAGCACTAGAAGTTTCGCAAGTTTCATATGCAGTAACTATTAATGGAAAATTCAGATGTGAAATTTTAGTTGATAAAAACACATCTAAAGAACAAATTCTTGATCTTGCTAAAAATCAAGCTGCTAAATGATTAAGCAATGCAACCATTGTCAAAGAAATTTTTATTCCAAATAAATTAATTAACTTTGTTGTGAAACAATAAAAACGAAAGAGAAAACCAATGCAAACTAAACAAACAAAAAAAGATAAAAAAGTTCACTACATTACCACTGACATGGATAATGTAGCTTTTCCAGGGGCAATTCACTCAATTAATATTGATTTGAAAAACGAACCAGCTAATAAAGCTCGTTTGGAATTATTTAAAAAACTTTATTCAGATACTGATTCGCAACTATTAAACGAATTTACTGAAAATTTAGTAATTGTTTATCGTGCTGGTCGTTTTGATAGTTATCCTGAAGCCAATCAAACTATGCAAGAATTTGCAATTGGCACCGACGAAGACACTAAATTAGATTTATATTCTACTGGCTTACTTGTTAAAGTGATTACAATTGAACAAAAAAATAATGAATATGTACTCATTTACAAAGCACTTGCTCAATTTGAAATAAGCAAAATTAAATCTGCAATTACTTTAATTGCAGATCAAGATAATCCAACTAAAGAAGCAATTAATAAAAATTTACTTGACGGGAAAGCTGATTATGAACTTCTTTTAGCTTCGGATATTAAAGAACATTATAAAGAATTAAAAAGTCAAAATTTTAGCATTTTATTAGGTGATTTTGTTGAAAAACCGGCAATTAACAAAGCTGATTTTACTAATTCAATGTTCCAAGAACTCCCAAATGACAAAGCACAAACAACAACAATTAAAAACATTGTCAAATTTTATAAATCTCATCCTGCATTCAATGCAAGTGATGAGATTAACTATAATTTTGATATTGAATTTACTATCTTTAGTTTTTTAAGCAAACTTGTGGCTCCAAATATTTTAAAATATAAGCTTTTATACGAATTTCACTGAGATTCCTTTGATGAATTTAGTAAAACAGTTCAAAAAAACATTTACTTTTTAGCTTCAATTGAAAACAAAATTAACCGTAAAATTGCCACTAAACTTAATGAGCAACAAGATGATTACATGTTAAGAGAAAGATATAAAACTCTTAAAGATATGGTCGTTAAAGAAGCTGAATTGGATGAATATCAAGAAACTCTTAAAAACGCAAAATTATCAAAACGTTATCCACTGTGAATTCAAAAATCCATCGAAAAAGAAACTAATCGGATTTCAGAAATGATGATTACTTCACCTGAAGTTAATATCACTAAAACTTATATTGATTTAATGAAAAAGCTTCCTTGAAGAATTACTCAAAAAGAAAAGCTGGATATTAATAAAGTGCAAGAAACCTTAGATAAATATCACTATGGACTTGGTGAAGTTAAAGATCGGATTATTGAACACATTGCTGTGTTAATGAAAGCTAAGCGAGTTTCAAATGAAACCGCTAAAAAACGGATTAGTGTTGACAAAAACACTGAAATTGATTTATCTTTATTTAAAGAAAATGAAAATGAACTTGTTTCATTTAATAATGTTCCAATTTTGACTTTAATCGGGCCTCCAGGAACAGGAAAAACTTCATTATGTAAGGCTATTGCTGAAGCTTTAGGAAGAAAAATGGTTAAAGTTTCGCTTGGTGGAGTTCGTGATGAAGCCGAAATTCGTGGACATAGAAAAACTTACGTTGGAGCTATGCCTGGGAAAATTATTAAAGCAATTCAAAAAGCCAAAATTTCTAACCCAGTTATTTTGCTTGATGAAATTGATAAAATGTCTTCAGATGCTATTAAAGGTGATCCTGCCAGTGCTATGCTTGAGGTGCTTGATCCTGAGCAAAACACTAAATTCCAAGACCATTACCTTGAGCATGAATACGACCTTTCAAAAGTTATTTTCATTGCTACAGCCAATTATTACGAAGGAATTCCTGAAGCTCTTTTAGATCGGGTAGAATTAATTGAAGTTCCAGCATATACACTTAGTGAAAAAATGCAAATTGCACGCAAACACTTACTCCCAAAAGTAATTGAACAAGCATATATCAATCAAGATTTATACAATATTTCTGACGATATGCTTAGATATATTATTAATCATTATACCCGTGAAAGCGGAGTTCGTGGATTGAAAAAAGTGCTTGATAAAATTGCTCGGAAAATTAGTAAACAAACTGAATTTGATAAAAGTATTACTCACTTTGAAATTGAACCTAAAGTATTAGACGAATTTTTAGGACCAATTATTTATAATACCGAAAAATCTGAACCTGAATATGGTTCTGGAGTGGTTAATGGACTTGCTTACACTTCTTATGGTGGTTCATTACTTCAAATTGAAGTGAATATTTTCCCAGGAAAAAGTGAGCTTAAACTAACTGGGTCACTTAAAGAAGTAATGCAAGAATCAGCTATGATTTCACTTTCATATGTACGAGCTAATGCTGAAAAATTCGGAGTCCAAAAATTTAACTTTGACGAAAACATTATTCACATTCATGTCCCTGAAGGAGCTACTCCTAAAGACGGACCAAGTGCTGGAGTTACCTTTACTACAGCAATTTTATCAGCGATAAAAAATTATCCAATTCCTACAAGTTATGCAATGACTGGTGAAATTACCTTGCGTGGAAGAGTTCTTGAAATTGGTGGTTTAAGGGAAAAATCATTTGCCGCATACCAACGGAAAATAAAATATGTTTTCATCCCAACTGACAATCAAAGAAATTTACTTAAAGTTTCAAATGAAATTAAAAGTAAAATTGTTTATATTCCAGTTGAAACTTATGATGATATTTATAATGTCCTTTTCCTTGGGCAAGAACCAAAACAACAAATCATCACTTGTGAAAATGCAGAATAGTTCTGCATTTTTATTTTTTAAGAATATATTACTAATTTAAAGAGTATTTTTATGATAAAATTATTAATAAATTCTGTGTATTAAATTACAGAAATTATACAAACTTTAATATGCTTTAAATGTGGATAAATGGTTTTACATTGTAAAATTCACTATATATTTACAAGTTTTATGTTATTAAATAATTGATGAAAAGGATTTTAATATGAGTACAAGTAATGTTCAAAAGCCATTTAGCTCAAAATCATTTCTTTCTTTTGGAATTAATTATATTGCTGGTTTTGGTTTTATCGCTACTGCAATGTCTTTATTTTCATTAGGATCATTGTGAATTTTAGTCTTTGCAATTTGTTCTTTAATTGCTTTTGCTGTCATGCTTTCTTTTTCAAAGATGTCAGAAACTTCAAGTGATCGTTTTGGAGGACCTTATATTTATGCCAGTGAAGCATTCGGTCGAAAAAGCTTAGCTTCAAGAATGTTTGTTTTTCTCACAGGTTGGAATAATTATCTTGGACCATTAATGTATTCTGCCGCTGCTCCATTGTTTCTTATTTCAGTTTTTGCTGATTTTATTGATACAAATAACCCTGGAGCAAAATGAGGTTTAATTATTGCTGGATTAGTTATTTTTGTTTTAATAGTTTTTATCTCGACTTTAGGTTATAAACTAAGTAAAGGTTTAGTCTTATTTTTTGCCACTATTAAGTGATTAATTATTGCAACTTCAATGGTTTTTGCTATAGTGTTAATTGCTCAAACAGCAGGAATTGGGTTTTCAGAGAATTATCTACTATCATATAAAAATACACCAAATGAAATAAACTTATCTAAATTCATCACAATAATCACTGCTTTTTTCTTTTCGTATGTTGGACTTGAAGACATTTCAACCATGTCACCCGAAGTCAAAACCAAATCATTTAAAAAAATTTTAAATTTAATTTTTATTGTTGTTTTTATCATTTATGCAGTTGGACTATTAATTTTTAGTGGCTTACCAATTGGAAATAACCAAGGATCAGAAACACAAACAAGAATTAAAAGTTATTCAGATATCTATAGAGCTGTTGGTGGAATCACTGCACTTTCATTTTTTGCGATTGGTTCATTTTCAAACTCAATTGCTTCAAGAATCTCGATTACTTTAGCAAATTCATTTAAACTTGTTCCCTTGTCAGAAGATGGCTATTTACCTAAATATTTCCTTGTCAAAAACAGCAAAAATAAATTTTCAAGAATTATTTATTTAACCTTAATTCTTACATTAACTTTAATGTTTTTAATCTTTTTTGTCTCGCTAGCTAGTGGATCGAGAGATTTTAACTCAGCAGTTTCAAAATCTGCTTCAATTGGTGGAGCAAGTGCTCTTGTTCAATATTTCCTTGCTTTTATTACCTTTTTTGTCTATCACTATAAAGGAAAGTTAAAAGATAAAAATAATTGAAAAAATATCGCTTCCTTGATTATTCAATCAATTTCCTTAATTTTAATTTTGATGATTTTGTTTTTATTCTTTTTCCCAATTGACACAAAAATTGTCGATGGCAAAACAATTGTCTTCTTAAATTGAACCATTCAAAATACACTTAATATCACCCTTTATCCATTGGTTTTATTACTTGGTTATGTTTTATTTTTCATTGCTGAACACACTTGAAAAAGAGAAAATCAAATTAATTTAACTTTAATTCAAACTTCTCGAACTCATGCTATAAAGAGAAAATATCAATTTTTTAGTACTAATTCATCAAGCAATCTTGATCAAGAAAACCAATAAAATATTAATTAAAACCTAAATTTCAACGCCTGTAAATATACAATCTATATTTAAAAATGGTAAAATTATTAAACAACTTATATCGTTAATTAGAGTCTATTATATGATTACAGATATTAATATTAATAAAAAACCTTTTAGTTCTAAACAATTTATTGGGTTCGGGATCAATTTTATTGCCGGATTTGCATTTGTTGCAATCGTCTTATCGTTATTTTCAATTGGACCATTGTGAATTTTAGTCTTTGCAATTTGTTCATTAATTGCTTTAGCTGTTATGCTTTCATTCTCAAAAATGTCCGAATCATCACCTGAACGTTTTGGAGGACCGTATATTTATGCCAGTGAAGCATTCGGGAGAAAAACACTAGGTGCTAGAATGTTTGTTTTTCTGACTGGATGAAACAATTATGTTGGTCCTTTAATTGCTTCAGCAACAGTCCCTTTATTTTTAGTTTCAGTTTTTGCCTCGTTTATTGATAAAAATAATACCACTGCAAAATGAGGATTAATTCTCGGCGGATTATTTATTTTTGTCTTTTTAATTTTTATTTCGACTTTAGGTTATCAATTAAGCAAAGGGTTAATTTTTACTTTTGCCTTTGTTAAATGATTAATTCTTTTTAGTTCATTAATTTTTGCTATAGTGTTAATTGCTCAAACAGCAGGAATTGGGTTTTCTGAAAATTATTTATTAACCTATAATAACAAACCACGAGAGATTAGTTTACCTAAAATTGTTGCCATATCAACTGCCTTTTTCTATGCATATGGTGGGTTTGAAGATCTTGCGTGTATGTCACCTGAAGTCAAAACAAAATCTTTTAAAAAGGATTTAAACATCATTTTTATTATTGTTTTCATTATTTATGCATTTGGGATTGTTATTTTTAGTGGCTTGCCAGTTGGTGATGGCTCATCCCGAGCATCAATTAGAATTAAAAATTATTCAGATGTATATCGAGCTGTTGGTGGAATTGTAGCGCTTTCATTTTTCGCCATTGGATCACTTTCAAATTCAATCGCTTCACGCATATCAGGATCATTAACAGCTTCATACAAACTTGTTCCCTTGTCAGAAGATGGCTATTTACCTAAATATTTCCTTGTCAAAAACAGCAAAAACAAGTTTTCAAGAATTATTTATTTAACTTTAGCTTTATCATTAGGTTTAATGATACTTATCTTTTTCGGATCATTAATCAATGACAAAACTGATTTTGATTTAGCTGTTACAAGAGCAGCCGGAATTAGCGGAGCAAGCGGATTATTCCAATATGTACTTGGATTTATCACCTTTTTTGTTTATTATCATAAAGGAAAAATTAAAGATAAAACCAATTGAAGAAATATAACTTCATTGATTATTCAAATAGTTTCTCTTGTTTTGATTTTAATTATTTTATTTATCTTCTTTTTCCCAATTGACACAAAAATTGTCCAAGGAAAATCAATTGTGTTCTTAAATTGAACCATTCAAAATACACTTAATATCACTCTTTATCCAGCGGTTTTACTACTTGGTTATATTATGTTTTTCATCGCTGAACATAATGCTAAAAAGAACACTCGAATTAATTTAACTTCAATTCAAAATTCTCGAACTCATGCATATAAGAGAAAGTACCAATTTTTTGTTTTTAATTCCCATAATGAATTTAAACAGGATATTAATCAAAACCCTTAATCATTCAATGTTTAAATCAAAAATGCACTTATTTGCATTTTTGATTCCTTATATAATATATTCCTAAAAAGGAATATATATTTTTATGATAAAATAAAGATAAATTTATAACTAATCAAAAGTGATGCAACTATGAGCAAAATAACTTCATACAAAAACAATCAAGCAATTTACGATAAAGAAAAAGCTTTAAATTATTTAAACACCATCAAGCTATTTCTTAAAAACAAGGTTAAAAAAGCCAATGCTAAAGGGGTTGTAGTTGGAATTAGTGGAGGGATCGATTCTTCGTTGGTATATACCATTGCAAAACAAACCTTTCCAAATTCAACCATTGGTGTTGTCATGCCTATTATCAACATGACGGAAAATGATTTAAAACACATTAAGGAATTAGAACAAGCCACTAATAGTACTTTTTTAATCAAAGATCTTACTCAAACTTTTGAAATTTTTTTAAATCAACTTAATTTAAGTAATCATTTAGCCATTGCTAATATTAAACCTCGATTACGTATGACCACATTATACGCAATTGCGCAAGAAAATAACTCATTGGTTTTGGGAACTGATAATGCAGATGAAGTCTTTGTTGGATACTTTACTAAATACGGAGATGGAGGAGCTGATTTATTACCAATTAGTAAATTAACTAAAGGAGAAGTGAAATTTTTAGCTTCATTGCTTAATGTTCCACAAAGTATTTTAGATAAAGCTCCTTCAGCTGGACTTTGAGAAGGACAAAGTGATGAAAATGAACTTGGATTTTCGTATGATCAATTAGATTTTTACATTAACCATTTAAACGATTCTCAAAGTATTCAAAAACATATTGAACCCAAAATTGTTGATAAAATTCAAAAATTACACAAGAATTCACAACATAAACGAGATAAAGTTTATACACCAAAAAACGTTAAATAGGAGATAAAAAAGATGGCCGGACATTCACACTCAGCAAATATTGCACACCGTAAAAACGCTCAAGATGCCGCACGGGGAAAAATTTTTCAAAAACTTTCTAAAGAAATTTTTGTAGCCGCTTCTGGAGCAGGCGGACCTGATCCAGAAAAAAATCCAGCTCTTAAGTTAGCAATTTCTAAAGCACGAAGTAAAAACATGCCCAAAGATAACATTGAACGTGCAATTGCTAAAGCTCGCGGGGATAAAGGAGCTTCTTCGTTTGTGGAAACAGTATTTAATGCTACTGTTACTGGCGGAGCTACTTTTATTGTAGTAACTCTATCAGATAATTTAAATCGGGTAAAGTCAAATATTCAATCATATTTTAATAAACAAAACGCTACTTTAGGAAAAACCGGACAAGTACCTTTTGCTTTTGATAAAAAAGGAATTATTGAAATTGATAAATCTTTAGTTGACGAAGAAACTTTAATGCTTATTGCCCTTGAATCTGGTGCTGAAAACATTGAAACTACTGAGCAAAGTTTTGTAATTACTTCTTTACCGGAAGAATTTACTAACTTAAAAAATGCACTTGAAGAAAATTTATCAATTAGCGATTTTATTCAATGTGAAGTGACATATTTACCAAATATGTATGTTGAATACGAACCTGAAAAGCAAGCAAAATTGCTTGAATTTGTCGATAAACTTAAAGAAGATGATGATGTCCAAGAAGTTTATCACAACATTGGACTCACTTAATAATGATTCATTTTTTAAAAGATCTTTATGAAAGCTTATGAATTTTAACTTCAAGTAGTGGTACAGCTAAATTTATTATTGTACTCATTTTTTTAAGTATATTACTGTTTATTCCTATTGTTATCTCATTTTTATTTCCTTTACTAAAAAAACAACTTAATAAAAGTTCTAAAGTTTATTTATATGCTTTTACTACCGGATTCTTCCTGATTATGTCCACATTTGGATTTATGCGTGAATCGCTTGAAATTTCTTCAGTTTTTTCAGATGCCTTGCTTTCTGAAAATAAGACAAACCGTAGTTTATACATTTATCTTTATAATATTTTACTTGTTGGTGGTGGAGTTTTTATTGGAGTTTTATCAGCTTATTTTATTAAATTTGTGATTTCATACCGAATCAATCAAAAGTTAATGCAAATTCAAAAACTCCAAGTTTTTGTCCATGAACATTCAGATGAACACGGGCATGTCCACACTCACCAACACCCAAGTTATATTTTTAATAATCAAGATCGTAGCGAAGTGATTCAGGATACACTAACCGATAAAGTTGAAGCTAAATTCAAAATCATTGCTTTAGTTTTATTGCTAACTCACAGGATTCCTGAAGGATTGTTACTTGGTTATAATATTAATCTCTTGTTACAAGGTCAAAACAATTCGCTATCGTTTGTGTTCATTTTTAGCTTAATTTTGCATTTAATTCCTGAAGAAATGGTCTTTTATTATCGTCTGAGAGATAGTGGATTTGCTAAATGAACTTCACTTTTTATTTCACTATTGGGTTTATTTTTATTTCTGCCATTTATGCTCATTGGAGTGTACTCAGGGAATTTTATTAATTCGGCTTGAGAACTTAAATCGCTTATTTTTGCGGCCATTGGAGGGATCTTTTTATTTACTTCCTTGGTTGAATTTTTTCCAGAATTTTACCATTACAACATGGAAAAAAAACGTTGATTTAAAGTAATTGCAACTCTTTTTATCGGAGTCATTTGTGCTGTGCTATTACTTTCAATTCATACACATCAAATATCCTAAACAAGCAAAAACCTGCAAATGCAGGTTTTAATTATCCCTTTTTGATTTTAGGTTGATTTTTTAATAAACTCATAAAAATGAAATAAAAAACAATCTTATTTCCGTGTAATACAGAATTAAGATTGTTTAATAATTTTTAAAGTAAGTATGTATCTAGTTGACTATTTATTTAGATAATAATTTTTGTTTATCAATAAAAAGTCATTTGTTTCTTTAAAGTTTAATTTATCTTTAATCTCTACTTGAGTACCTTTTGGCACTGTTAGAACCTGATAAAAAATCTGTGGTTTTTTATCAGGTGATTGAGATTTCCTTGTAAAATTAAAATTAAATTCTCTTTCATTAATAAAAGCTAATTGTATTTTTGATGAATTAGAACTAGCTAATTTAACCAATTGATCGGGATCGTTTAATGACAACATGCTTGGTTTTTCAATTGCTCGTTGCACGATAATATCAGAACCTTTTAGTACGTTTTCTAATTTTTGACCATTTAAATAATTTTTTTCAAAATCATCAATTACTTGTTCTTTAGTTAAAGGGGTTTTGAGTTTTTGAGCAACTTGTTGAATTGGACTAGTAATAAATTCATCAAAATCATTAGTGGCTTTTATAGTATGTACCTTAGAATTTAACGGTAAACCACTTAAAGATTCATCAGTTAAATTATTTAAGAGTAAATTTTCCTTATATAAAATTCCTTGTTTGTTTTGTATGATATCTATTTTTCCCGAAATGCCAGAATAATATCAGTCATAAAACTGATCTGCTTTGTAATTATATTCGTGATATAAATCACTTAATAATTGATTGTTTTCTGATTTGGTTGTATATTTAAACTTAAATTTTCTATCTTTTGGAAGTAAAATAACGTTAAAAACACTTTGATTAGGCATAATATTCTGTGCTCTAGGGTACCCCTCTTTTTGAGTAATTCTAAATGCATTGATTCGTAAAATATTTACATGATTTTGTTTTTCTTCTTTGAGAGCGTAATTTAAACCAATAGGAGAGCGGTCCTCGTTTGATTCTAAAACTAGAATATTGTTGTTTTTTAAAACGTTCTCAATACTTTGACCATTCAAGAAATCAGTTTCAAAGATTTTTTTAATTTGTCCGTCAGAAAGAGTTTTAGGAAGTTTAAATTCTTTATATAACGAATTAATTTTGCTAATAATATGATTTGAAAAATCATCAATTGAGCTTATTAATAGTTTTCCCTCTTCTAAAACATTGTAAAAATATTTTCTCTCATGATATCAACTTTCAACAAATTGATCAAAGATAATGCTATTGTTCATTTTGATTCCTTGATCATGTTGTTTTAATCTAATTAAATCGATAAAATAAGGTGTTTTGCCTACCAAACTTTCTAAATAATCTTTATTTTTCTTTCGAAAAATACTAATTGAACAAGATGTAGTGAACACTGTTAATGCTGGCACACCAATTAAAATCATTTTTAATAATTTATTCTTTAATGACATATGTAAAAACTCCTTAACCAAGTTCTAGATTATTAATATAAAATCATCTTTATTATATAGAAAATTCTAACCACTTAAGAAGTTTTCCATAAATTACCACATTTTGATCACAAGTATAAAAAAGTTCCAAACTTTCTAAATTTCTAGAAAAAACAGGAAAAATGGATTTTAAAAACTAAATAAAAAGAACTTAGTTTTGTTGAACACAAGACTAAGTTCTTTGATAAATCTTGGTCTAACTTTAGACGTTTTATTACACAAAACTAAATAAACCTTTTGTTTATTTAATCGACTCTTTCTTATATTTATTTGGAATTGAATTTAGATTAATATGGCAATATCCAAATGGATTTTTATTAAGATAATCTTGATGATATTCCTCAGCAAGAGTATCATCAAGTACATTTAAAATTTCAATATAATTATCTTTTTTCTCTTGAGCTTTAAATTCATTATTTAATAAATTAAATGTATGTCTCATGGCTGGATCTTTACTATAAATTCCGATTCGATATTGAGCTCCTTTATCATTTCCTTGCTTGTGGTATGAATATGGATCAATAATGCGTAAAAAGAGTTCAAAAATATCTTTTTCGCTCAATTTAGTACTATCGTAAACTACTTTTACTGCTTCAACATGCGAAGAATTGTTGCATACTTGCTTGTATGAAACGCCCTCAAAACCACCATTAAGGTAATGGACACTAGTTTTTAAGACTCCGTTTATTTTTTGAAAATAAGCTTGGACACCTCAAAAACACCCTCCAGCTAAATAAATTTCTTTTTGCATGATAACCTATACTTTCTCTTGTTATGAATTAACTAGAATATTTCTCAAACAAATAATTTTTGAAAATATTATTTTTTGAAATATTTATACATATATTATAAAATACTTTACTAAAGTAATCCACTCAAAGTTGCTTAGATAGAATTAATAATTCCAAATATGGAAATTTTTTGAATTTTTTCCATATTTGGATTATTTTAAACCATTTTTTGTGCTTTTTTAAATTATTTGCATTTAAATTTCGTACAAATAAAATATCATATAATTATATCTTTATATAATTTAGCTTTTTAAGCTTATTTGTATAGTAGATGAATTAATTAAATACAATAAAACAAATTTTTTTATTTTTTAATTAAAAAAAGATATAAAAAAGGAGGATGATGAAAAAATTTGCAAGAACTGTATTAGGAGACATTGATCCAAAAGAATTAGGTGTTGTGGATTGTCATGATCACTTAATTAAAAACTATGGTCCTGAAGCACATGAACATCCAGATTTTGTTATGCTTTCAATTGATGCAGCAGTACAAGAAATGGAAGAATACATTGCTAAAGGCGGAAAAACCATGGTTACAATGGATCCGCCTAATGTGGGTAGAGATGTACATAAAATGTTAGAAATCGCTGAAAAACTTAACGGTAAAGCACACATTATTATGGCCACAGGTTTCCATAAAGCTGCCTTTTATGACAAAGGAGCTTCATGACTTGCTTTAGCTCCAATTGATGAAATTGTCAAAATGGTTAAAGCTGAAATTGAAGAAGGGATGGATGAACTTAACTACAGTGGACCTGTAGTGAAAAGATCTAAATCTAAAGCTGGAATTATTAAAGCCGGAACTGGATATGCTGCTATTGATCGACTTGAATTAAAATCACTTGAAGTAGCTGCTCGTTCAAGTATTGAAACTGGAGCACCAATTTTAGTGCACACCCAACTTGGAACTATGGCTTATGAAGCAGCTCAACACTTAATTGATTTTGGAGCAAATCCAAGAAAAATTCAATTATCACACTTAAATAAAAATCCAGATAAGTATTACTATGAAAAAATTATTAGCGAGCTAGGTGTTTCATTATGTTTTGATGGACCTGATCGTGTTAAATACTACACAGATGCTACTTTAGCAGAAAACATTAAATATTTAGTTGATAAAGGATATCAAAAACACATTACTTTATCACTTGATGCAGGTAGAATTCTTTACCAAAGACACTATGGGTTAACAAAAGGAAAACAAACCTTTGGTTTAGGATACTTATTCGACAGATTTATTCCTTTACTTAAACAAGTTGGAGTTAGTGAACAAGCAATTCAAGACATTTTAGTAAACAATCCAAGAGAAATCTTGACATTTGATGAAAAAAGAACTTTTGATCCTTCAAAAGTTAACCCAAGAGTTTTAGAATTAAAAAAACTTTTAAAAGTTAGTTAATCATTTTAACTAACATCCATTTAAAAAATCTTTAAAAGGAAAAATTAGATGATTAATAAATTAGACAACAAGAAGAAAAAAGGTCTAATCATTGGTTGGTCAGCATTTGTTATTATCAACCTTATCATTATTTTGGTTACTGTTTTAGTTAAAGCAGGAGTTCCAACTTATTATGATAAAGATGGAAAAGAAATAACAACTATTGTTGCTTGGTCGAGTGATGCTTTTAGTAGAGCTTTTTTGTTCTTATTTAATAAAGTTTACTTAAGCAACTTCTTTAGGTTACCGGCTGTTCTACTTGGTTTCCTTACCTTTATTGGGTACCTTACCATGGGAAGAGGTTTAAGACAATCAATTATTGGTGCTCTTAAGACAATTGTTGGATTCTTACTTTTAAATATTGGTTCAGGAGCCTTAGTTGGTTTAGCTAAACCTGTTTTCCTTGGAATTCAAGCAATTGGTAAAGGGAATACAGGAATCGTTCCCCTTGATCCATATTTCGCTCTTTCAAGTGCTAATACATTCTTTAAAGGTGTTGTCACAGGAAACGATTACACTTCAATTATTTCATTTGCCTTTATTTTAGGTTATGCAATTAATATTGTAATGGTAGCTCTTAAAAAATGAACCAATACAAACAGTTTAATGATTACTGGGCACGTTATGATTCAACAAAGTGCTGTTGTTACTACAATTCTTTATGTTGTTTTATTCGGAAATTTAGGAATTCTCACTGATTCAATTCCTGTTGGACACCAAATTGGAACCATTGTTATTTCAGGTCTTGTGCTTGGAGTGTACTGAGCAACTGCTTCGACTGCCACTATTAAAGGAACTAATGCAGTTACTCAGAATGCTGGTTTTTCAATTGGACACCAACAAATGTTAGCAATTACTACTACATATAAATTAGGAAAATTCTTCGGAAACAAGGAAGATTCAGCTGAAACTAAAAAATTACCTTCATACTTAAAAATCTTTGAAGACAACATTTTCACTCAAACAATTATCATTTTAACCTTGTTCTTAGTCTTATTTACTGTTTTATTATTAGTAGCACCTACTGGAACTGTAATTGACAAACAATGAAATAGTTTCGTAAACCCTAATACTATTAAAGATTCAGTAGCATCAAAAGAACTACTCGATGGTTTAACAGACCCAAGATTAAAATCTGATTTAAACTTTACTATTTGAAACGGTGCATTTGGATCTAGCGCAAACTTTGTTGTTAACATTATTGGCGGATCGCTTAAAATTGTTGCAGCATTACTTGCAATTATCACTGGGGTTAGAATGTTCATTACCGAACTTCAACAATCATTCCATGGAATTAGCGAAAAAATAATTCCAGGGGCTGTTGTAGCTGTTGATGTAGCTGCTGTTTATGGATTCGCGATTAACTCAGTAACTTTTGGATTTATTTCTGGGGTTGCTGGACAATTTCTTGGGGTAGGAGTTGTAATTGGATTATCAACAAATATTGAAAATCAACACTTTACCTATATTGCAATTCCATTATTTATTACCTTGTTCTTTAACTCTGGTTCGCTTGGAGTTTACGCAAATGCTAGCGGTGGGTGAAAAGCTGCATTAATCCTACCAGGATTAATTGGATTCTTAGAAATTATCATCATTTCATTTGCATCAAGAGCAATCTCTAATACAGCGGCTAGTATTCAAGTAATGCGTGGTGCCGAAATTTTTAAAGGAATTATTTCGCCAGTACAAACTGGATTCATCGGTATGGCCGATTGAAATATATTCTTTGGTTTATTAATGTGAATTTCATCATACAATTCTATTGTTGGTTGAATTTTAGTTCCACTAGCAATTATCGGAATGATTGTACTTGGATTAATTTCAGACAATGGTTCACAAACCAAACCAACATTCTTACAAAAAGTTCTTAGAATTAAACCAAAATTAGTTAATAGCTAATTGGTAAAAGATTAGCTTAAGCTAATCTTTTTTCTTTATAATTTAAATAATCAAATCAAACTCAAACAAAGGACAAACATCATGGATAAAAAATTAAAAATTATCGCAGCATGCGGAAACGGAATGGGAACCAGCATGCTTATTAAACTATCAGTACAAAACATTATGAAAGAATTAGGAATTGATGCTGAAGTTGATGCTCTTTCAATGGGACAATCAACCGGAATGACCAATTCAGTTGATATTATCATTTCTTCAAAACACTTATCAAGTGAATTTAACCACAACCAAAAAGCTAAAATCGTGGGAGTAACCAATTTAATGGACAAAAACGAAATTAAAGAAGCTCTTAAAGTTGCACTTAAAGAATTAGGTTTTTAATTATGGAAAAAATTAATTTAGTTGAAATTTTAAAAAAATACGACACAGTTAATGTACAACTAAAAGCTAAAGATTGAAAAGAAGCTGTTAAACATTCAGTTCAACCTTTAATTGATAAAGGTTTAGTTGAAAGTAGATATTATGATGCTGTTGTAGAAAATACCATTAAATATGGACCATATTACATTGTGGCTGATTATTTTGCTATGCCGCACGCTCAAAGTGAGGCTGGAGTGCTTAAAAATTCATTCTCATTAGTGACACTATCTGAACCAGTTTACTTTGAAAATGACGAGCGCCCAGTTAAATTATTAGTTGCTCTTGCGGCTACTAGTGCTGAAGTGCACACTTCTGAAGCTTTACCACAAATTGTGAAAATTTTTGGTGACCCTGCTAATGTTGAAGCGATTATTAAGGCCACAAGCAAAGAACAAGTAGTAGAATTAATTACTAAAATCGATCAACAAGCATCAGATTTATAAAAAATAAGAGAGGAAGAAAATATATGGCTTTACCTTTATTGCAAATTGCTCTTGATAATTTAACCACTCAAGATGCAATTGAATCGGCTCGAAAAGCTGCTAAATATATTGATGTTATTGAGGTAGGAACTATTCTACTTGCTTCGGAAGGAAAACAAGCAATTGCTGATCTGAAAAAAGCGTTCCCAGACAAAATTATTGTTGCTGATGGGAAAATTGCTGACGCAGGAAAAGTATTTGCCAAAATGTTTTACGAAAATGGAGCTGATTATATCACTGCCATTTGTGCTGCTGAAAACGCAACCATGGATGATTTGGTCAAGTATTCAAAAACTTTCGATGGAAACAAAGAAGTTCAAGTGGAAATGACCACAAACTTTAGTTGAGAACAAGTTGAGAGTTGGAAACAAGCCCAAGTTCCTCAAGTCGTGTGACACCGTGCTCGCGATGCTCAAGCGGCTGGAGTTAAATGAGGAGAAAAAGACATTGAAACTGTGCGTAGATTAGCACAAATGGGATTCAAGGTCACTGTAACTGGTGGAGTATCAGTTGAAGATATTAAATTATTTAAAGATATCCCAATTTACATTTTTATTGCTGGTCGTTCAATTCGCGATGCTCAAGACCCTGAGGCTGCAGCTAAGGAATTTAAAGATGAATTTAAAAAATACTGATCATAATCCAACTCGTTTTTTAGGAATTTACGAAAAGGCCATTAATAATAAATTTGATTGAGCCACTAAAATTGATATTGCCAAAGCAGCTGGTTTTGATTTTATTGAATTTAGTGTCGATGAATCAGATTTTCGTCTTGAAAGATTAAATTGAAGCAATGAGCAAATTAATGAACTGAGAGAATTATTAATTGCTAAAAACTTTTATTTCAATTCAATGTGTTTGAGTGCACATCGTCGTTATCCATTTGGTTCAACAAATCCACAAACACGGGCTAAAGCACTAGAAATTATGGAACAAGCCTTAATTCTAGCTAAAAAACTGGGAATTAGAATTATTCAGCTTGCTGCTTATGATGTATATTATGAGCCTTCAAGCCAAACTACTAAAGAAAACTTTATCAAAGGAATGAAACTAGCAGCTCAGCTAGCTCAAAAATACAGTATTACTTTAGCCTTTGAAACTATGGATACTCCTTTTGCTGGAACTATTAGTAAATGTTTATCATTTTTAAAACAAATCGACTCACCAATGTTTTACATTTATCCAGATTTAGGAAACTTAAATCAATTTACCAAAGATATTGAAAACGAAATCTTTCTAGGAAGTGATAAAATTGTTGCTTTTCACTTTAAAGATACCCTTCCAGATAAATTCAAAGAAGTCCCTTGAGGACAAGGAACTGTTGATTTTGTGCACTCGCTTAAACAAATCAAACACAATAATTTAAATGTTCCCATTTTAATTGAAATGTGATCAAAAAATCAGGATGATGAAACACCTGAGCACAATATACAATTGCTTAAACAAGCTAAAGAATTTTACCAAACCCAATGAAAGAGAGCTAAAGGTGAATAAAAGCGAAATTGAACAATTAAAACAACAAGTATATGAAGCAAATATGCTTTTATACAAATATAAACTAGCCATTCATACTTGAGGAAATGTTTCAGGAATTACCAAGGATCGTAAATTAATGGTGATTAAACCTTCTGGAGTGAGCTATGAAAGTATGACACCAGAAGATATGGTGGTTGTGGACATGGATAATAATGTCATTGATTCCAAATTAAATCCATCAAGCGATACTCCGACTCATACCTTACTTTACAAAGCTAATTCTAATATTCAAGGAATAGTACACACTCACTCTCCTTATGCGGTAGGATTTGCTCAAGCCGGGAAAGAAATTAAATGCTTTGGAACTACCCATGCAGATAATTTTTATGGTTCGGTGCCATGTACTCGTGAACTTACTGATGAAGAAATTAACGGAGCATATGAACACAACACTGGGTTAGTCATTATTGAACATTATCAAAAAAACAATCTTAGTTTTGAATCAACTAGTGCTACTCTAGTTAAAGAACACGGTCCATTTGTGTGATCGATTAAAAATCCTATTGATGCTGTGAATTTAGCTCTCACCTTAGAAGAAGTTGCCAAAATGGCAATTAACACTCTTATTATCGATCCGCACAAAGAACAGGCTAATAAAACCTTACAAGATAAACATCACTTTAGAAAACACGGTCCCAACGCATATTATGGTCAAATTAAAAAATAGTGATTATGATTACCTCTTTTTTGATTTAGACGGGACCTTACTAAATTCAAAAAAACAAATTTTACCTAGTTCTCAACAAATTATTGAGTCTCAAAAAAAACTCAATAAAAAAATGTCAATTATCACCGGGCGCCCCCCTTATTTAGCTAAAGAAGAATTTTTGACATTAGATTTACACTATCCAGTCATTTGCTGTAATGGGGCATTGATTTATGATTTTAAAAATAATCAAATCATTGACAAAAATCCAATTAATGTTCAATCTGCTCAAGCTGTATTTGATATTTTAATCAATAATAATGTCACCTTTTTAATTTACACTACTAAAATGATGCTTGGATTTCATAATCGCAATTCTTTACCAAAGTGGTTTGAATGAATTATTAGCACAAATAATGCACGTAAACCGCAAAATCAATTTCATTTTGAACAAAAAACTTATGCTCAATGAAACCAAGAGCAATTTAACATCAATGAGCATGAAATTGTTAAGTTTTTAGTGATTAAATCTGATAGTGAACCAAAAGATCACGTTCATGCAGCAACTCAATTAAAAGAGGTTAACCATATTTACATGATTAATTCACAAGAACGTGTCTTTGATATTATGCCAAGTAATATTTCTAAAGGACAAGCTCTACAAAAATTGGCTCAACTATACAATATTGATCTTAATAAAACGATTGTTTTTGGTGATGAAGAAAACGATGTTGCTATGTTTAAGGTGGCTAAATATTCAGTAGCCATGGGACAATCTAAAGATTTTGTTAAGCAACATGCTCAATTTATCACTGATTCAAACGATAATGATGGAATCTATAATTTTTTAACACAGATAGGAGAAAATGAGACACGTTAGAAGAGTTAAAATCAATAATATGGATAATGGTTTTTGATTGGTACCATCAATCCAACAAGTTTTTACCCCCAAATCCAGAAATTTTGCCATCAAACACGCATGAACGCTGTTTGATTTAATTGAAAAAAACGGTTTTGAGGATGAAGATATTATTTTTTCTTTCAACGGAGATCCTCAATTTCAAATCTTTAATTCATTATTACAATACCGTGGATATGATTTTGAATTACCATTAAACAAAATCAAACAAATGAACGACAATCAATATATTGATTGAGAAGTCATTTCTAATTTAACGATTCGTTTTAATTTTAAAACCATTAAAACTATTTATTCAGGTTACATCTTCTTTTTTAGAATCAAACACTTTGAGTATTTATATACCAAACATAAACAAAAAGACGATAAAGTTGTTTTAGAATGAACTCGATTCGGATTTCATGCAATTTAACCATAAAATAGTTAATATTAAAAACAGAGTTTTGATAACTCTGTTTTTAATATTATTAATTTTAAGCTTGTGTATTTATTGTTGTTGATCCTGATTCTGTTGAACTTGTCGAATTTGTTGAATTCATTGATGATTCTGTGTTTTGGCTTTGAGCTGATTGGTCAGAAGTTTTTGCAGAGCTTTCTGATGTTTGTTTTTCTCCAGATTGCTCACTATTCTGTGTACTTGAAGATTGATTTAAATCACTACTACTAGATGTTCCGGAATTTGCTTGTGTTTTTTTAACTTGATCTTTATTCTCTTCTTTTGATTCGCTTTTAACAGGAGTTGCTGGAACTAAGCTAACTAAATTAGAACCAGCTTTCTTTTCGACTTCTTTTGTTTCAGTTGAACCTGTTGTTTCTTCAGAGCTTTTATTTGTTTTATCAGGATCTTTTGTGGATTCTGGTGTTGATATTTTTTCTTGATCGTTTTGATCTTTTTCAGAATTATTATTTTGATTGTTATCTTTTGGAGTTTCGTTTTTCTCGCTTGTGTTTTTAGTTGGTTTATTTTCTGAGTTGGTATTTGATTGCGAATTACTGCATGATACTGACGCAATCGAAAAAGTAATAGGTGCTCCTAAGAGCAATAAACTTTTCAATATCTTGTTTTTCTTCATAGAAGTAAATTATATATCAGTAATTAAAAACTAAAAACACAATTGTACTTTTTAAGATTTATAAATATATAGTAAATTTTACGAATAAAAAATCGTCTATTCACAAGATGAATATAAACGATTTTTTATATTTATTTTTTAATTAATTAAGAAGTCATACTTCCTGAACCAGCTGAAGAATCAGTTGTCGAACCTGACGAAATGTTGCCCATAGCTGCATTACCGCCTTGTCCAGAAGTATCAGCACCAGCACCAGTTGAACCTGCGTTATTCATGCTTGCACCTTGATCTGTAGGTTGAGAAGATGTTGTCATCATTGCACCACCAGCACTTTGTGTTCCGCTAGCACTCATATTATCGGTTGAACCACTTGTTGAACTTACACCAGTTCCACTATTTCCGCCAGTTGATTCTGTTCCTGATGCACCTGTTGTGCCTTCACTTGAAGCTTGACCATTTGTTGAACCGGCTTGCATTGTAGTACCACCTGAAGATGCTGAAGCATCGTTCATACCGCTACCAGATGAACCTGATTGTTCACCTGTAGTTTTCATCATTGTATCTCCGCTTTGTTTTGTAGCAGTATCTGTTGAACCTTTTTCAGTAGTCATGGTATTGTCTTGACCTGAAGTTTGATTTTGTCCGCTCATTTGATCACTCGAACCTTGAGATTCTGTGGTCATTTTATCACCCGCACTTTGTGTTCCACTAGCTGTCATGCTATTACCAGATTTACTTACGGTACTTTCTGTAGATGAACCAGTTCCCATTGAAGAAGTATCTTTAGAACCTTGTGTATCTGTTCCACTTGCTTGCATAGAAGTAGAATCTGTTGTTTGTGTTTGTTTTGGTTCTTGTTTCTCCATTGATTCACCTGAAGTGTGTTTTGAATCATCTGAAGGCATTACACCTTTGTTTTCCATTTTTTCAGAAGTTTTAGTTTGATCGCCTGCAGGAGTAGAAATTGATTCTTTTTGTCCTGAAGAAGTTTCACTTCCGCTTGTAGTTTTTTCTTTTGTTTCAGTAGAACCTGCTGTTTTATCAGTTTTAGATTCTGAAGGTTTTTGATCTTTTTGAGTAGTATTTTCAGGTGTTTTAGATTCTGAACCTTCTTTTGTTTTATTATCAGTATTTGAACTTTCGTCTTTTTTATTTGATTCTTCAGTTGATTTATTTTCTTTTTCTGAAGTTTTCGGTGAACTTTCAGTAGAAGATCCTGAATTATTCATTCCTTGACCTTCATCCTTTTTATCTTTGTTATCTTTTGAAGCTTCAGGATTTTTTATTTCAGTTTTACCTGATTCTTTTGGAGTATTTTCTGATCCAGTGTTTTGCTTTGAATTTCCACAAGACACTGTCGCAATGCTAAGAGCAATAGGTGCCCCTAAGAGCAATAAACTTTTTAATATCTTATTTTTCTTCATAGTTTTATAATTATATAACTATATAGCAATAAAGGATATATTTCCATAATTTTTTTCATATAATAAAAAGCAACTATGCTTTTTATTTACAAATAAACAATTAATATATTTAAATTTTAAATTTAAACCATAATTTTTAATGTATTAAAAAACATTTTTCACATTTAAAACATATTGATGATTTTTTAGTTTTTCTTCAACTTAAAATGCGGTGTTTTAATTCTAGTCCCTAGAATTTCTAATGAATATTTTACTTTATAACGAATAAATTAATTTATTAATTGAGTCGAATTCTAAAAAGTGATTTGTTCAATCAAATAATGATTAGAGTATTTGAAATATTTTTTTATATTTCTATAAATTCAACTTAACATCAATTTTTTGTTCACTTAATTCCTTCATTTCTTTTTTTATCTTAAATCTATGTTCTTTACATATTATTTTTGAAAAATATTAAAAACAACTGTTTAAACAATTTAAATCACAACATACTAGTTATAAAAAACAAAAAACTCCTTAATAGATTTGATAGGAGTTTCTAAACAACTTGTTTATGTTATTATAACTATGATTTTTTATAGTTAAAATATTTTTTCTATGCTTTTTCAGTTTTTGTCTTTCATATTTTCAGTATATTGGGTGTTGTTAAGGTACAATTGATCATTTTTGTCTCTGACGAATCCGAAATTGTAACCATGTTTTTGAGCAAAGTTTTTAATTGCTTCGAATTTGTTTTCAGATTGATTATCAATATTTTTGCTTTGGTCGTTAAGTTCTCCACCTTTAGTTTCAATTAATCAGATTGAATTATCATTTAATATAACCACATAATCTGGGTAGAATAGCCTTTGTTTTTCCGAATTGTCTTGATAAACAATTGATAAATATTGTTGTCCACTATCACCGTTTTTGTAAATATATTTAACCTTATTATTTTTTTCGCAATAATACTCAAATAATCTTTCAGATCTAGATCTAAAATCATCAGTTATCATAGCTGTATTATATTCTTTATAAACGTTTGTATTTAATATTCTTTTATTTGGTTCATCTGATGAATATTTAAAATGTTCCTCTAATGGGATGGAAAAATCTTCCACTTTATTTTCTAACGGAAACTTTTGCTCACGTTTCATAGAAGCAAAAGTTTTTAAATCTTCTCTGATAATAGCTTCATTATTTATTATAAATGCATAAAACCAATATTTATTTAAATTCAAAATCTTATATTCTTCATTTCCAAAAACTTCTAAAAATAAAGTCTTTAATAATTCACTAGTTTTTTCATAACTAAGCCCAATAACTTTTTTAATCGAATCAATATAACGCCGTAAATACTTACCATGCTGATCAGTATTAATTTTAATATCAAATTCTTTGTGATTAAATTGTTCATCACTTATATTGTTTAGTGTTAAAAATTTACCTTCTAAATATTTTCTTTTTAAATTTTCGTTTATTATAAATCCATTATTTTCAAGAATCACTAAATTTTTGTCATATTCTTTTGTCAACGAATACTTTTTAATATAAAAATCAAAAATTTTATTTCTAATTTCTTTTTCATCAGCATAAGTTCCATCTTTATTTCTAAATTCTTTTTTTAGCTTTAATGGTTTAACTTCCTCTTTTAAGAAAAGCCTTTGTGTTTCAAAAGCCCCGCCTTTTTTCAACACTTCTAATTTATATTTTTCATCAAATGTATACAGATATGAACAATCAAGAAGTTCGTTTCCATAATGTTTAGCTCTAGGCATTCTTCTTAAACGTCCAAGAGTTTGTACTTCGAAGGTGTCGCTCATATTTTCACGTAGTTTAATTAAAATTTTTGCACGTGGACAATCTCATCCGGTTGATAAAGCCTGTTTAAAAAGCAAAAATACCGGAGTTGCATCTAAATTAGTAATGCTATCCTGTTTGGTAGTACCTATGTTTATTTTTCCTATTTTTTTGGAATTAAATTTCTTATCATCAATACTAAATCAAGAAGCTACCATTTTATTTTCATAACTATATCCCATTTGATTTAACTTATTTTCAACAAATTCAACTAATGTATCGCTGAGATTTGGGAATTGTATCAATACAAGCGGTCTTACATTTTCGTTTTCTTTAATATAAGCTAATTGAATTTGTTTTCTAATTTGATCAGCTTTTTCAATCAGTATTTCAGCCTCATGTTCTGGATTAGATACACTAACAGCATCTAGATCCTTATTTATGTACATAAATCTTGTGATTAATTCTTCATTAATAACATCGAGTTCAGATATTTGATGAAATTCACCTAGAATTCTTTTTTTCGGAGTAGCTGAAACTCTAATTTCATAATTAGCATTTATACTGGAAATAATGTCATTAGCTTTTGAAGTATCATTTTGATGTTCTTCATCGATGATAATAATAAATTTTTTTCCTTGTTTATGAGCTTCAGCGATTCGTTCAAAAAGATTTTTTCTTTCACTTTCTTTTAAAGCGTTATTATCTTTTTTAGTAATTGTTTCCCAGTTAATAAAATAAGTAGTCCCATCTCTAAAGCCATTTGATAATATATCGAATAAAGAACCATTTTTTATATTTGGAACAAATTTATTCATTTTTTCTTTCGATTGTTCCTCGAGATCCCCTTTACCTGGACACAATCAACAAACAATATCATTTGGGTTATAATCTAAATATTTTTCGATAAAAGCTAATAATATAATTGTTTTTCCGCTTCCTGTTGGACTTTCAACCACAATTTTAGATCGTGAATTTAAATTATTTGTTTTATTTATAAGGAAGTCCACAGCTCTTTCTTGAAAATTTTTTAATCTTATTCCTATCATAATTCCCCCGACTTTCTAAGTTCATCCTTATAGTAATATTCTGGGATATCTATGATAGTAATGTTTTTTTCGTCTAGAATTCTTTGTTGAGTTCTGGATAAAAATACTCCTTGATTAATAAATAATTTACCATTATTAACTATTCTTTTGATAACATCATCAAGGTCTTGCTCATTTTCTAAAATAATAAATTTTTTATTATCAATTTCAATATGATGTTCGAGCTCAATTAGTTCTTTAATATTTTTTAATAGTTTAAGTGAGATTAATCGATCATCTCGATCGGATGAAATTTCCGGATGAAATTTCCGGATGAAATTTGTCTTATAATACCTTAAGTTGTGTGGTAATTCGTTTTGGATATTTTTCAATCTTTTGTATGTAACATTTTTGCAAATGTCATTTTCATTACTTTCACAAAGAATGTATTTTCTATTTCCGCCATCTTCTTTATTGAGTTGCATAACTGCATGCGCTGTCGTTCCGCTGCCACCAAAAAATCAAGTACTATTGAATTTGGTCTGTTACATCATTTATTAAGTTGTAATATTAGTCTAACAGGTTTTTACCGTTTTTAAAATCTACCATTCCTTCTTTTTGTATATTCATCATATCTGAATAAAAACCCTTTCACAATGCTCCTCTTATTGTAACTCTTCCTCAAACACTATTGTATTCATCGCTTTTATTAATGTTTTCAGATAAAGTTCTATATTGTCTTAATTTTCCATTACTTGTATAAGTTAAAAAATACTTTTTATATTCAACTATTTTATTATTTATTAATTTCTCCTTAATTTCTCTAGGAATCGATATCGAACAAGCCATTTCACGAACGATTTTGTCAGCAATTGTTTTATAAAAGAATTCTTTTATTTTTTCATCAATCATTATTGCAATTCTTATACTCTTTTCATTTATTTGATTTTTATCTAATAAATTTCTATTTTCAAATTCTTTATATATATCTTTGTGATGTTCTTTTATATAGTCATTTATTGTCAATAAATTAAAAGATCTTTCATTTTTAATTAGAACTTTACTATAATGATTATCTCAAATATCAGCACTATCAAATAATGGTTTTCTAGAATCGTATGCCTTATTTATATCTTTACAATACACATAAATATATTCGTGGTTTTTGACTATTCTTCCCTCTTGTGCAGATTTTACTTTCATTCCCTGAGTTTTAGATAATTCAACACATAAAGTAGAAACTAAATTTTGTTCTCCGAAAATTTCATCGCAAAGTAATTTTAGCTGAGCTTGTTCATTATCGTCAATAGAGATAAATATGATTCCATCATCTTTTAAAAGCTTTTTAGCAATTTGAATTCTTCTGCTCATAAAACTTAATCATTTGCTATGATAGTATCCATCGCTTTTTTCAACGAAAGAATCATTATAAATAAAGTCTTTGTTCCCTGTGTTATATGGTGGATCAATATAAATAACATCAATTCTATCCTTATGTGTTTTTTCAAGAAGCGTTAAAGAGTGAAGATTGTCCCCCTCGAGCAAAAAGTTATAATCTTCATTTTCGGGATAACTTATTTTTTTATCAGTTATATCCATAAACACCGGAACATTGTCTTCTAACATTTCTTCTAACTTTTCGGTGTGTTTTTCTCAGATTAAACCATATTTTTTATCATTTAAATAGTTTTCTATTTCATTGATAATTTTTATACTCTCTTCATCTTCGTTAATTTGTTTTAACTTATCTAAAAAATTAATCATTTTTCGTCTTTTCTGTTGTGATATATTTGCCATTTATTACTCGTTTCTGATAAAGTTTTATGAATTTTTTTAAATTAAAATTAATTATATAAAATAGAAATTTTTTTAATTAATTTAAGTAGTATAATTTTAAATAATTTATTCACCATTTATTATATAAGAAGAACTTAAATTTAATAAAAATACAATTCTTTTATTTAGTCAAAAAGATTACGTCAAAATAGTGATATAATTTTATGCATATATAAACTTAAAAAATACATTGTACAAATTATGAATTAATAATATCGGAGATTCAACATGAAATTAAAAAAGAGACTTTTTGTAGCATCGCTTTCACTAGGGGTTTTACCTTTTTTAGGAATTGCATGCAACACTACTCAAACCAATAAAGAGAATCCATCTTCTCCTACAAAAACACCTTCTACATCAACCGAGACAACAACCACTAAAAAACAAGAAACATTAAAACAAGTAATCACTACCCAAGCAACTACTGTAACTCCTACCGATAATCTTACTGCTAATAAAATCGATGCAGAACAAAAGAAAGTAGTGGACAGATATAAAAAACTTGTTAAAGAGGCTAAAAAACTAAGTAGTGACAGCGATTCAGAACTTGATCGTTTAGAAAGATTGTCATACTACTTAGCTTTTACCGAAGATGAAAACCATTTTTTTTCAAACGTTAATACAATAAGAAACTTTTTTGAATCTTTTTCAACAAGAGATGAAAATGCACAAATTGAAACTAAAGAACAATACCAGTTTTATGGACTTGATTTATTTGTTCAATCAGAAGCAAAATTAAATAAAGCACTTAAAGAAATTTCAGGTCTTACCGAATTTGATTCTCCAGAAACATCACCTCTTGTTGCTAGCGCTAGCAGTCTAGATAAAATTAAGACTGAAGTAGAAGCTCTCAAAGCTGAAGTAGATAAATTTACTAATCTTTCAACTGATGCTCAAGGTCTTGCTAATAAAGCAGATTCTGAATATCAAGTTTATCTAAATTTAGAAAATCCAACATATCCAAAGGCAAAATCTGCTGAAGAACTTCTCAAAGAAGTTGAGGATGAAAAGAAGAAAATAGAAGAAGAAAAGAAGAAACAAAAACAAACCACCTCTAATAAAAAATCAAAACAAAAAACAAGAAAAAAGAGAGATGTATCCACCAATAGTGGATCACAAAAAAAAGTTATCCCTTTTGAATATATAAGTCCACATCTCCCAGCAAAACTTGATAAAGATAAATTTGAAAATAGACATAAATTTGTAATGGCTTTAGTAAGAGCAGCACATCAATACAATGAAGCTAAAAAACAAGCGGCTTATGAAACTAAATATAGTGGTTTAACCGAAGAGCAAAGAAGCACTGTTTTATCATTAAAACATTATTTAGAATTAACTAAAAATGATCAAGATGGTTCAAAGAAAATTAATTCGCTTAAACTTTTAATTTCAGCAGTTTTCAATGAAAATGAGGATAGAGATAAAAAATATCCTTTAAACCAAGAAAATAAAGATATGCAAGAAGTTGCTGAATTCTACAAATTCATTAACTCAAAAGCAACAGCAGTTGATGTAAAAAATAATGATGAATATACAGCAGCAAAATTAAATGAACTTAACGATAAAGTAACTAAATATACTCAAGTTCTTAAAAAAGTTTATGATTTATATTTTGATTACAATATCGAAAGACTTTCAACAGCTTACGAAAACAAAAAGACATCAAGTGATTTAATGCAAAAAGTTAAAGAAAGAATTGACAAATATACTACATACAGACATTTAGATATCTTTAGCAACTTAGGAATGACAGCTCTTGCTAACGAAAAAGCAAAATTAGATGTTTACTATGATCAACTTGTAACATTAAATAATGCTTCAACTAGCACAAGTGATTCAGCTGTAGAAGAATTATTCTCAAGTGTTTCAGACCCAGAATATTACAAAAATGAAGGGGCAGAAAAAACTACAGTATTCTTAATGTTAAGTAACCTTGAAAGATTTGATGCATTATTTAAAACTTTTGAAGGATCTAACAAAACTATATTAGATGGATTAAAAGGTCAAGCTAATCAACTTCTCCCATTTGTTAGCGATATTAACGGTGAACAAAACGCAGCATTCTTAAATCAAGAATTTGGGAACCATTTCACTGTATCTCCTTTTGACAAAACCAAATTAGAAAAAGATCTTAAAGATGTTAAAGCTTTATATACCAAAGCACAAGAATTATATAAACAATTAAAAGAAGCTGATACAATTGAGAAATTAACTGAATTTGCAAATAAATTCAATGACAAAACTAATGGATTTGCTCAAGTTAAAAAAGTTTATGATCAAGCTTTAGAAGACCTTAAAAACGCCGAACAAAATGTGAGAAAACAAATTATTATGAATAATAAAGCTTCGTTTGAACAAGAAAGTGAAGATTTCTTAGATTTATATTCAGAAAACGTTTCATCAAATGACTCAGCAGTTACTAAAGCGTTTAATCAAGCAAATAATATTAGGTTTGCCCTTTCAGCTTTATATGTAGATAAAGATGTTAATAAGGATGATCAAAATAATCGAAAAGCTCAACTTGAATTAGCTCAAGCCTACATTAATCTTGTTGGACCAGCATTATCAACTCCGCTTAAACCACAAGACAATTTAGGATATGACCGCATTATTACTTTAAAAACTGATATTGATAAAGTGTGATTCTACTCAGAATCATTAAGAACAAGATGAGAGCAAGTTTATAAAGCATATATGGACGCAGTTAATGCTGCTAAAGCCAAAGAAAGTACTCCAACAACTACCACAAGATAGTACTTATTTGAATAAGAGACAAGCAAAAATCAGAGTTTTTAGCTCTGATTTTTATTTTCATTTTTTCTATTTGAATTTGCTTATTTTCTAGTATAATTAATAAGCACATTAAGCAAGTTAAATTTGGTTATTGGCACCATAGCCAAAAGGCCAAGGCACGAGTCTGCAAAACTCTGATTTACGGGTTCGAGTCCCGTTGGTGCCTCCATTATTATGCGCCCGTAGCTCAACTGGACAGAGTGTTAGGTTACGGCCCTAAAGGTTGCGGGTTCGACTCCTGCTGGGCGCGCCATACCATGATAAATACATGACCAACCACATTGCAAAGTGTGGTTTTCTTTTTTAAATATTTCAAAGAGTAAAATAAATAACGCTTTTTGCGTTATTTATTTTTGACCACACGACGATAAACAAGTTTTGGTAGAGTCTGTTGATTTGCTGATTTAATTCGTAAAATTTTTCGATAAATAAACCCAATAATCGGTGCAATAAATAAACTCATTGCACATAAGATAATGTTAAAAATAACAATTAAATATTTACTATCCCCTTGGTATCCTAACGGACGATAAAATGATACTTGCGAATAAATTACTATTCCACGATCAATTTCTGAATCTGTGACTTTAAAATTAGCATAATATTTATATCCAATAAAATAAATAGCAAGAGTAAATAGATAATAAAATAACGGAAAAATAATTAAAGCTCAAATATGAATATTATCAATTTCAAGCTCTTTCCGTATAAAAATAATTAACACTATAGCAATAAATGGAGTAACCGCATGGTATATAACCGATTTAATTTTGCTAAATAAACTTAATTTATTAAATTGTTCAGGATCAATAATCACACTTAATCAATACATTGAACAAGTAATGCTTATATATACAATTGAAGCAAAAAACATGACTTGAGCTTTTTTTGACTGTTTATAAAATGAAAAAAATGCTAAAGTTATGGCTAAATACACATTGGTCATAAATGTAAATCAATAAGTTGATCCACCTCAAAAATCTTTAATAGCATTAGGATAAATTAAATTCTGTTGCTCAGGAGTGAAAATGTTTTTATTAGCATCAAGAACTTGCTTAAGAGCTTTAAAGACTTGAACATTCTCAATGGAAACAAAGTGTCATTCAAGCAAAGTTAAAATAGTAATATTTAAAATTAACCCAACGCCAATGCAAAAAATCACCCAATCTAAGGTGGTAAATTTTCGATATTTTTTAATAATCTCTTCAATACTTTTGTGCATATATGTTATATAAATTATATTAAAAAACGCCTAAGCGTTTTTTAAATGATCAATAATATTTTGATATGGTGCCCAAGACAGGACTTGAACCTGCACGCATTGCTGCACTAGATCCTTAGTCTAGCGTGTCTGCCAATTTCACCACTCGGGCTTGATGTGCTTATTAATTATAACACTTCAAGCAAGAAATCAAACTAATTTACTTTAAAATCCACATTCATTTTAATCAACAAGCTCAAAGCAAAGATACCATATTCAATTAAAAAAATAATAATTTGTTTTTGTAAAAATTTTTTATATGTATAATTAGAAAGCTACAATAGCAAAAAAGTTCTTTGAAAACTAGATATATAACAATACATGACAGTCAATTTTTTCGAGAGTTTGATCCTGGCTCAGGATGAACGCTGGCTGTGTGCCTAATACATGCATGTCGAGCGGAGTTTATTTATAAACTTAGCGGCGAATGGGTGAGTAACACGTACTTAACGTGCCCTTTAGATTGGAATAACGCTGAGAAATTAGCGCTAATGCCGGATACTTATTATTAACGCATGTTAGTAATATCAAAGGAGCGAATGCTTCACTAAAGGATCGGGGTGCGGAACATTAGCTAGTTGGTAAGGTAAAAGCTTACCAAGGCGATGATGTTTAGCGGGGTTGAGAGACTGAACCGCCACACTGGGACTGAGATACGGCCCAGACTCCTACGGGAGGCAGCAGTAGGGAATTTTCCACAATGAGCGAAAGCTTGATGGAGCGACACAGCGTGCAGGATGAAGGCCTTCGGGTTGTAAACTGCTGTTATAAGGGAAGAAAAAATAATAGAGGAAATGCTATTATCTTGACGGTACCTTGTCAGAAAGCAACGGCTAACTATGTGCCAGCAGCCGCGGTAATACATAGGTTGCAAGCGTTATCCGGAATTATTGGGCGTAAAGCGTCTGTAGGTTGTTTATTAAGTCTGGCGTCAAAACTTGGGGCTCAACCCCAAATCGCGTTGGATACTGATAGACTAGAGTTATTTAGAGGTTAATGGAATTCCTTGTGAAGCGGTGGAATGCGTAGATATAAGGAAGAACACCAATATGGCGAAGGCAATTAACTGGGAATATACTGACACTGAGAGACGAAAGCGTGGGGAGCAAACAGGATTAGATACCCTGGTAGTCCACGCCGTAAACGATGATGATTAGCTGATGGACACCATTAGCGCAGCTAACGCATTAAATCATCCGCCTGAGTAGTATGCTCGCAAGAGTGAAACTTAAAGGAATTGACGGGGATCCGCACAAGCGGTGGAGCATGTGGTTTAATTTGAAGATACGCGTAGAACCTTACTCCACTCTTGACATCTTTTGCAACGCTATAGAGATATAGTTGAGGTTAACAAAATGACAGATGGTGCATGGTTGTCGTCAGCTCGTGTCGTGAGATGTTCGGTTAAGTCCTGCAACGAGCGCAACCCTTATTCTTAGTTACATGATCTAAGGAGACTGCCCAGGTAACTGGGAGGAAGGTGGGGATGACGTCAAATCATCATGCCTCTTACGAGTGGGGCAACACACGTGCTACAATGGATAGTACAAAGAGAAGCAAGATGGCAACATGGAGCAAATCTCAAAAAACTATTCTCAGTTCGGATTGAAGTCTGCAACTCGACTTCATGAAGTCGGAATCGCTAGTAATCGTAGATCAGCTACGCTACGGTGAATACGTTCTCGGGTCTTGTACACACCGCCCGTCAAACCACGGGAGCTGGTAATGCCCGAAGTCGGTTTTGTTAACTACGGAGACAACCGCCTAAGGCAGGACTGGTGACTGGGGTTAAGTCGTAACAAGGTATCCCTACGAGAACGTGGGGATGGATCACCTCCTTTCTACGGAGTACAAAGATAATTCGTTCAACGAATTATTTACCTGAATAAGACTATTTTTAAATACCGTTATGTACATTGTCAATAGTCCAATGATATATCTAGTTTTGAGAGAGCTTACTCTCATATGTTCTTTGAAAACTGAATAGTAAAGATATTAATTAATATAACAACGACATCAAAAAACATTTTTTAGTCAATTTGTTTTGTGATACCGAGTTGAGAATTATTAGCAATAATAATTTATTAAAATGTCTTTGAATACATCAACAATAGGAAAATACATAACTTTTAAATAAGTAAGAGTTTGTGGTGGATGCCTTGGGTCTGGAAGTCGATGAAGGACGTGATTACCTGCGAAAAGCCTCGTGGAGCTGGATATAAGCTACGATACGGGGATGTCCGAATGGGGAAACCTAATTAGAGTAAAGTCTAATTGCTAAGCAATGAATATATAGTTGCTTTTGACGAGAGACGTTGTGAACTGAAACATCTTAGTAGCAACAGGAAAAGAAAATAAACAATGATTCCACTAGTAGCGGCGAGCGAAAATGGAAGAGCCCAAACCAACATATGTTGGGGTTGTAGGACTATCTACATGAAGTTACAAAATTTTGTCATAGCAAAATTAGTTGGGAAACTAAAGCACAGAGGGTGAAACTCCCGTATGCGAAATGGCAAAATCTTCTGATAGCATCCTGAGTAGGGCGGGGCACGTGAAACCCTGTCTGAATCAGCCGGGACCATCCGGTAAGGCTAAATACTAACCAGACACCGATAGCGAACTAGTACCGTGAGGGAAAGGTGAAAAGAACCCCGGAGGGGAGTGAAAGAGATTCTAAAACCACTTACTTACAATTAGTCAGAGCCCGTTAATGGGTGATGGCGTACATCTTGCAGTATGGACCGGCGAGTTATGTTATCATGCGAGGTTAAGTGGACAAAAGCGGAGCCGTAGAGAAATCGAGTCTGAATAGGGCGCATTAGTATGATGACATATACCCGAAACCAGGTGATCTATTCATGAGCAGACTGAAGCTTGGCTAATCCCAAGTGGAGGGTCGAACCGTAGTACGCTGAAAAGTGCCCGGATGACTTGTGAATAGCGGAGAAATTCCAATCGAACTTGGAGATAGCTGGTTCTCCTCGAAATAGCTTTAGGGCTAGCGTGTGATGTTAAACTTTGGTGGTAGAGCACTGAATATGGAATGGCCGCGCCTAGCGGTACTGACTATAATCAAACTCCGAATACCATTGTGTATTATCATGCAGTCGGAACCGGGGTGCTAACGTCCCGGCTCGCGAGGGCAACAACCCAGATCGTCGGCTAAGGTCCCAAAATTGTGTTAAGTCAGAAAGGTTGTGGGGTTTCATAAACAACTAGGAGGTTGGCTTAGAAGCAGCCATCCTTTAAAGAGTGCGTAATAGCTCACTAGTCAAGAGACCCTGCGCCAATAATGTAACGGGAGTAAACACAATACCGAAGCCACGGGTACATTTATGTACGTTAGAGGAGCGTTCTAAACGCAGTGAAGTCAGAGCGTGAGCACTGGTGGAGCGTTTAGAAGTGAGAATGCCGGTATGAGTAACGATTCGTAGTGAGAATCTACGACGCCTATTGGGAGAGGTTTCCTGGGCAAGGTTCGTCCACCCAGGGTTAGTCAGGACCTAAGGAGAGGCTGAAAAGCGTATCTGATGGACAACAGGTTAATATTCCTGTACTTTCTGCAACAAGTGATGGAGTGACGGAGAAGGATAGCACTACCCATTAATGGATTTGGGGGTAAGCTTTAATTGGTGAACATAGTTAAATGCGTGTTCTATAACCAAAAGGAGTAATGCATAGACTCGTAAAAGAGTTTAATTGTGTGATTTCATGCTTCCTAGAAAAGCTTCTAAGCGTTATAAAGTTGCAGATACCTGTACCGAGAACGGACACACGTTCCCAAGATGAGTATTCTAAGGCGAGCGAGAAAACTAGTGTTAAGGAACTCTGCAAAATAACCCCGTAAGTTCGCGAGAAGGGGTGCCTATTTAATAGGCCACAGTAAATTGTGAGGGGCAACTGTTTATCAAAAACACAGCTCTCTGCTAAACCGCAAGGTGAAGTATAGGGGGTGAAGCCTGCCCAGTGCCCGAAGGTTAAGCGGATGCGTTAGCTTAATGCAAAGCGTTGAAGTGAAGCCCGGGTGAACGGCGGCCGTAACTATAACGGTCCTAAGGTAGCGAAATTCCTTGTCGGCTAAATACTGACCTGCACGAAAGGCGCAATGATCTCTCAACTGTCTCAACACTAGACTCGGTGAAATTATGGTTCCAGTGAAAACGCTGGATACCCGCATCAAGACGAAAAGACCCCATGGAGCTTTACTACAACTTCGTATTGAAACTTGGCCTAACATGTGTAGGATAGGTGGGAGACAGTGAGATTAAAACGCTAGTTTTAATGGAGTCATCCTTGAAATACCACCCTTGGTATGTTGAGTTTCTAACCTGCTACTGTAATCCAGTAGGGGGACAGTGCGTGGTGGGTAGTTTGACTGGGGCGGTCGCCTCCTAAAAGGTAACGGAGGCGTTCAAAGGTACACTCAATATGGTCAGAAACCATATGTAGAGCGCAAAGGTAAAAGTGTGCTTGACTGCGAGACCTACAAGTCGAGCAGGTGCGAAAGCAGGACTTAGTGATCCGGCTGTACGTCATGGAACGGCAGTCGCTCAACGGATAAAAGTTACCCTGGGGATAACAGGCTTATCTTGCCCAAGAGATCACATCGACGGCAAGGTTTGGCACCTCGATGTCGGCTCATCGCATCCTGGAGCTGGAGTCGGTTCCAAGGGTTTGGCTGTTCGCCAATTAAAGCGGTACGCGAGCTGGGTTCAGAACGTCGTGAGACAGTTCGGTCCCTATCTGATGTGGGCGTTGGAATATTGATGAGAGCTGCTCTTAGTACGAGAGGACCGGAGTGGACGTACCGCTGGTGTTCCAGTTGTTTTGCCAAAAGCATAGCTGGGTAGCTAAGTACGGAAAGGATAACCGCTGAAAGCATCTAAGTGGGAAGCCTCCTCAAAGATAAGTATTCCCTTGAAATTCCTTATAGACTATGAGGTTGATAGGATGGAAGTGTAAGTGTAGTAATACATTCAGCTGACCATTACTAATAAATTGATCGGTTTAAAAGTTAAGATGAATTCAAAGTCATTTTAATAAGTTATTATGCCAAATTACTATTCAGTTTTCAAAGTGCATACGCGTCATAGGACGCATTTTTTTATTTTTTTATGTTTTATTATAAGCTCATTCAAAACCTATGCTTATAATTTTACCGTCTGAAAACGTTTTATAATATACTTAAAAAATACATACAAATTTAATAATTCAAGATATAATATAGTATATGAAAAACAACAGATTAATCAAAAAACTATTTCTTTTATTAGCACCTGTTAGTGTAGTAGCTACTGCTGTTTCATGTTCAAGTGTATACGGACAAAAAAGCAATTCTTCAAATTATTCAGAAAGCAAAACTGAAACAAAAGTTTTAACAACTGCTAAAGAAGATACTGTATCAACTCCAGTAGCTCAAACCCAACCACAAGGAGATAAACCAACAACTCCTACACCAACCCCACAACCTACAGATACAGCAGATAAATCAGCTAGTTCAACAGACCTAAAAACTCCATCAGATTCATCAAAAAACTTTGCTCCAGGAGTTTCAAGTTTTATTCCAGCTAAGCAAGTAAAACCTTCAACTCCAAAAGAACTTCTTACACCAATTAATAGTGCTGCAGGTTTACCAGGGTTTCCAATATTAGCTAATGGCATTGCCGAGAAATTAGGAAAAGAAGAACAAGAAAGAAAAGAAAAATTAAAAAAAGGTGAGTTATATCATATTCCTGGATTTGAACACTTATTCCCACAAATTCCTTGACCTGTTGATAAATATGAACTACCCACACCAGTTGCTAAAGCTCCACAAAACAATAATTAATTTTCTTTAAAATAATTAAAAATGATCAGTTAATTCTGATCATTTTTAATTGAACGGGGTTTGTTTTTTTAAAAGTGATAAAAAGATTTTAGCTCAATATAAAAAGGCAATCACCATTCCGCAGGATTCTTCTTTCGTGTTTTCGATTGTAATATTCATTCATTTAATATCAGGATTAATTGAGTCACAATAATTTAAAAAAGATTTTTGTGATGCTTTTTGAATATCGTTTAAAGTTAAGAGATCAAAATCACTTAAATTATCAATGCTATTAATATCAGATGTAAACTGAAAATTGTAATTAGGATAATTAATTTCAAAATTAATTAAAGCTTTAGAATTATGAATATTACCGCTAATAATTGTTTGAATTCCAAATGAACTTTCTTGAGTAAAACTTAAATGATCATATCAACAAATAAGCTCATTAGTTAATGTATTAAATTCGTAAGCAAATAATTTTGTAAGTCGATCTGTTTCCTTAGTATTAGAAATAAAGGTAACTGTATCAAAGTGATTGATGTGAAGAAACCAAGCAAATTTAAAAGCATCATTATTGTCAAGTTCTTTATCACTAAAGCGTTTTAAAATTTTACAATAGCCTCGAACGAATTTACGAATATCAATCCCTTGACTTGCAACAAGAAACAAAACCAGATCTGAAAAAGCAACAAATTGTTCATGGATATCATCAGTAGTAAAAAAAAGATTTGTTTCCACGAGTTGAGCGTAAAAATCATTTAAAGTAGGGTTGAGTTTACCTAAGTAAAAAGTATTATTGTTTAAGATTTTCTCATCATTAGTTTGACTTAAAAAAGATTTTGTAAATTGATAATAATTATTAATTTGCTCATATGTTCCAAAATAATCTGTATAAATAAAAGCTATTTTAGCATTATCAATTCTTTGTAAATACTTAAGTTTTTGAATTAATGTTTCTTTGCATTGATTAACATCAATGAAAATGCAATTAATTTTATACTCTTGATATGGATCAAATGAACTTAAAACAAAGTCTCTAATTGCTTTAAATTCTTGTTTGATTTGGACATTAGTGAAAATGAGCAAATGAGAATATTCTTTTGTGTAAAAATAATTAACTAGCTTAATTATTTTATCAACACCAGAGAGATAAAAATTTTCTGCTATATCCGAAAACGCTAGATATTCAGAATTTTCAAACTTAAGCGAATTTAATTGATTAAGAATCTTTTGATACTGCTTTGGGTTATATAAAGTGCTTAAATCTTGGTTTTTACTTTCAAAACGTACATTTGAACGCCTTAGTTTAGGTATTTCCATTAATATCCTTTAGTGTTAATGCTAATAAATTAGCAAAGCCATTTTTCGTCTCATCTAATTTAAATTGAAACGGATCTGCACAAAAATTAGGATGATTGATCATAAATGAACCAATTCCTTTTTTAGTTTTAGTATCGTATGAGTTGATATAAAAATTAACTACATCATTTATTTTAAAAATGTTTTTAATTTTAACATTAGGCTTATCACTAATTTGTTTAGCATGAATTGTGAATATATCACCATTTTTTGCTGATATTTTAATAAAAGAATCGGTAATTTTAATCACCTTACCAATTCCTATTGCAGTTTTTTTCTTACTCATATTTTAATTATATTTTGTTTTTAGCTTGTCCAATTTTAAAATTTCAAGCAAAGTCATATTTTTGTATTGAGCTTTAAAATCAAGTTAAAATTTTATATTTTTTATATTATAAAATGAGTATAAAAATTAAAAAATAATTTATAATTTATTTATACTTATTTAACCAATTTAATAAATATTACACTGCTAATAATTTCGGGAGTGTAAAGGAGAATAATACATGAAAAGATTACAATGTTTATATAAGCCACAAAGCAACAGAGAATATCCATGAGCATTAAAACACCCTAAAGTATCACAGCCACTTGCTCTTTTTAAAACTCGTAAAGATGCAATGAATTGATTCTTATCAAAAGAATTAGAGTGTGCAACCTGATTTCAAACTGAAGATAAAATTTGAGGTGGATTAGTTCTTGCTGAAAAAGTTGGTGATATTTTTGAGTACGAACTTAACGTAGATAAATTTGATGGTGGACTAGATTATCAACAAACAGCTGATGAATTAAATATTTTCACTGATACCGGATTTAGAGATAAAAGAAGTGCAGCTGCTCAACTTAGATACTTAACTGATTTTAAACCAGTTTACAAAGACATGGAAAACATTGAACCTTACTTCCCTAAAGATGATGATTTTGTCGCTCCTAAAAAATCAAAAAAAGATTTAATGATTGAATCATTAACCAGACAAATTGAACAATTATTACTTGAAATTTCAAGATCAAGTGATAAATATTCAAGTGAAATCGAAGCATTAATGCTTAGATTAAATGACGAAAAAACCGATAAATCAGAACTTTTAAAAGAAATTCAAGATTTAAAACGTAGAAGTGAAATAGTTGAAGCTCCTGTTGTTGAAAAAGAAAAAGTTATCATTAAGGAAATCATCAAAGAAGTACCAGTTGAAGTTGAAAAAATTATTTACAAAGAAAAAGAAGGTGAATGCTCATCACAAAGAACTGTGAGATTTGCTTATGTTGAAGAGCTTGAATTAAGAAAACAAGTTGAAGCCCTTGGTTTATATGCTCATAAATTACAATTAATCAATGATCAAATTAAAGAACCTGTTAAAGTTTCAGAACATGAATTTTACGAAATTAAAAGCAACTACATTCCAGTAATTACTTTTACTTTAGATTTAGAAGAAAAATTAATCAATGAATCACGTAATACTAAATTAGTTTACAAAATTGTTTCACAAATCATCAACAAAGAAATTGACATTTTACTTGGAAACATTAAACCAAGCAAAGATGTTGAATATTCGCTTGAAAACGCTATTTATGTTTATGATATTGACGAACAAACTAACCTTACCTTACAACAAGCACTTTCATTTGTTGAATACAAAAACCTTCAAGTAGTTTTTGTTTCTAAAGAAGAATACAAACACGCTATACTTGTGCACGAAAGTTACGAACACAGCAAAGAACTTGTTCTTTTAGAAAGTTTCAAAGACCCTAAAAAAGCTAGCGGTCCTCAATTAAGAAGTGTTAATAAACTCGGACTTCTTTTAATGTTATTAGGACATGTTGCCTTATTTATTATCTTGGTTATTCTTGCTGTTGTTGTATCACAATAATAATGACTCAAAACACCTGAAAAATGGTGTTTTTTCTTACGATTTAACATATCATTTTTTCTTAAAAAAATGGTAAAATTAATGTTATGCTTAAAGACAAGATGCAAGAATTGGTCAATCATTTAAAAAACACAGGTTTTGTGTATCAAGGAAGTGAAATATATGGCGGATTAGCCAATACTTGAGATTATGGACCGATCGGATCTTTACTTAAGGATAATATTGAAAAACTTTGAAAACAAGAATTCATTTTCAAAGAAAAACATAATTTTCTAATTGATTCAAAAATATTAATGAACCCACAAGTTTGAGTTACATCTGGTCATGTGGCTAATTTTTCTGACCCATTAATTGAGAATAAAAAGAACGGTAAACGTTATCGTGCTGATAAATTAATTAATCAAATTGATCCTAATTTAGTTCCTGAAAAAATGAGTTTTGAACAAATGGAACAATATCTTAACGAACATTTAACTTCATACGAAGGTTCGCCAACAAACTGATCACAAATTAGACAATTTAACCTTATGTTTGAAACTTCGCAAGGAGTAATTGTTGATTCCAAATCTAAACTCTACCTTCGTCCTGAAACTGCTCAAGGAATTTTTGTTAATTTTAAAAATGTTCAAAGAAGTATGCGAGCTAAATTACCTTTTGGAATTGGACAAGTTGGAAAAAGTTTTCGAAATGAAGTCACTCCAGGTAATTTTGTGTTCCGTACTAGAGAATTTGAACAAATGGAATTAGAGTTTTTTACTCATCCACAAGAAGCAGACACTTGATTTAAATACTATGTAAACAAGGCATATAATTTTGTCAAATTACTTGGAATTAACGAGCAATCAATTCGAATTCGAGCTCACGAAAGTGAAGAATTAGCTCATTATTCTAAAGCAACTAGTGATATTGAGTTTAATTTTCCTTTTGGTTGAGGTGAATTATTAGGTATTGCAAATCGTGGTGATTTTGATTTATCTTCACACATGCAAGCAAGTGGTGAAACACTTGAATACTTAGATCCGCAAACCAATAGTAAAATTATCCCTTATGTTATTGAACCATCAATTGGACTTGATCGCTTGATGTTAGCAATTTTAATTGATGCATATAAAATTGAGCAATTGGACAATGATTCACGAATAGTTCTTAAATTGAACAAAAACATCACTCCTTATCAAGTTGCAATTCTTCCATTGGTTAAAAAATTAGACATCCAAGCCCAAGCAATTTATAACGAGCTAATTAACCTTGGAATTTCAACAACATATGATGAATCTGGTTCAATAGGGAAAAGATATCGTCGTCAGGACGCTATAGGAACCTATTGGTGTGTAACTATTGATTATGAAACTTTAAACGATCACATGGTCACCTTGAGAAATCGTGATACTATGGAACAAATTCGTGTTTCGATCGATCAATTAAAAGATTATTTATAAAAAATACGGAGGTCTAATAATGAAAAATATTTCAACCAACACCATTGATTTGATTGTTAGATCTTCTAATATTGTTAATGTAATTTCCCAATTTATTTCCCTAAACAAAAAAGGAAATAATTATGTGGGAATTTGCCCATTTCACGCTGATACATCACCAAGTTTAACTGTGTCACCTGCAAAAAATATTTATAAGTGCTTTGCTTGTGGACATTCAGGGAATGTGGTGCATTTTGTTAAAGAATTTAAAAAAATTTCTTATGTTCAAGCACTTGAATTTTTAGCACAACAAGCCAATTTGCCAATTAACTTTGATCAGTTTAAAAATGTTAATAAAATCACTCGCGATCCGGCTAAACAAAAAATGTATGATTTACTAGATACAGTTAATTCATATTTTAAACTTAATATTAATAATGAACTTGCTCAAAAATTTCTTAACTATCGAAAAATCAATCAAATTGATATTCTTGAAAAGTTTGATATTGGATTTGCTCCATTAAACAATTACACTGATATTTTAAAAACCAATCAGCTTTATTCAGATTTAGACTTAAATCAAGCTGGATTAATTAATGATAATTTAAATTTAATTTTTAAAAATCGTATTATTTTTGGGATTAGAAATGAACGTGGCGAAATCGTTGGTTTTAGTGGTCGTTCAATTGGTGATGATAAAAAATATGCTAAATATTTAAACTCACCCGAGTCACAAATTTTTAAAAAATCACGGATTTTATATAACTTTAATAATGCTCAAGATTCAGCTTTTGATAAACGAGAAATTATCATTGTTGAAGGTTTTATGGATGTTATTGCTCTTTATCAAGCTGGAATAAATAACGTTATTGCCTTAATGGGAACAGCACTAACAAATGCCCATTTAAGCTTGCTTAAAGATTTAAAAGTAATTTTATTTTTAGATAATGATACCGCTGGTCAAAGTGCTACCAATAAATCATTGGTTAAGTTAATTGAAAATAAGTTTGAAGTTGAAGTGGTAATTAATAATTTTAATAAAGATCCGGATGAAATTTTAAACAATCATGGCGCCGATGTACTCGTTGATATATTAAAAAATTCACGAAAAAATGGAGCTCATATTGTTTATGATAACTTCAAAATTCTTTACCGCTTAAATCGAGCTAATGTGGATATTACTTCAGTTAATTTTGGATTGTTAAAAGAAAACTTAATTAATATTTTTGCTAATGCAACCGCTAAAACGCAATTACTTATTCAAGAGCGTATGATGAATGATTTTAATGTACAATTATCATTGCGCAATGATGTACCATTTACTCAGGCAAAAAAAGTCCTTAAAAACACAAACATTGTACAACACAACAAAACCAATTTTTCTCTGGAAAAATCAGTTATTTATGGAAACGTTAAAATGGAAGTGCTCCTTGCTTGTTTAGCTAATTATCATCTACGTGATTTAATTAATCGCGATATTGCTAATCAAAATCAAGGGAATCTAAACGCTGTGTTAAATCAATTTTCAATTTTTGCCAATGAAATGTATTATCAAGATGATCAAGAAGTTAATTTAGAGCCTACTTTTCGAGAAATTTTAGCTCTAAATTTAAACTATCAAATCCAAGACCAATCACAAAATGAAGCTATTAAAGAACAATTTATCAATAAACTAAAAGAGCAAATTGTCTCTTTTTATCAAAAGTTAAACCCAAATGAAGTTACTAAAGAGATCAAACAATATTTAATTAATCACGCTGAGCAAATCAATAGCATTAATGAACAAAATTTTGCTAAAAATTTATATTTAAAATCTTTAACTAATAAACTAGAATTCAAAAGAAGCAATGAATATCAACACTTACTTAAAAAAAGTCGCAATGAGCATGGTGATGTTCCGACTTTTGCATTAGAATCTTGATCAAAAAGAAACCAAAGAAAGAAATAATTGGAGTATTATGGAAAAATATAAGTTAGTCTTAGACATTTTAGACAAAGAGCTCAAAAGTAAGAAAAAGAAGCACTTTAACCAAGAGGAAGTGTTTGATTTTTTACTTAAAAAGAATATTGTGGTCGATGAAGAAAGTTCAGATGAATTATTTGAATTACTAAGAGAAAAAGAATACATTAGAGATCAAGTCGATTTTGGAGATGAGGATTTTGCTTCGTTAAAAGATATTAAAATTCAAATTCAAAGTGATCAGACCCCTAAAAAATCAAGCAAAAAAGTTTTAAAAAACAAAAACAAAGATTCAAAATCAAACTTAAGTGATCCAAATGTTGATCACTTAGATGATAAACATGATTTTGAGGCTGATTTATTAGATGATGATGAGGATTTTGACGATGTGTTAGATGATGATGAATTTTTAGATCTTGAAACTCTAGACACAGATGAAGATTTTAACTCAAGTGATGATAATCTTGACGAAGAAGACGAGGATGATGAAGAAAGCGAGAGTGAACTTGAGGCTGATTTTGATTCTGAAAGCATTGAAGATGAAGAAATTGATTTAAGTAATTTAAGTTTGAGTGACTTTGAAGCTGAAATTGACTTTAATGAAGATGATTTAACAAAAAAACGTAAATCACTTCAAAATAAACTGACCGAAACCAATGATATTGTTAAATGGTACATGCGTTGAATTGGTAAGTATGGTGAATTATTATCTGTTGAAGAAGAAAAACGTTTAGCTACATTAATTGAAAAAGGTGGTTTTAGAGGTAAAAAAGCCCGTGACAAACTGATTCAAAGCAATTTACGTTTAGTGATTAATAATGCTAAAAAGTATAAAAATCGTGGACTTTCATTTATTGATTTAATTTCAGAAGGTAATGCTGGAATTTTAAAAGCTGTTCAAAAATATAATGTTCATAAAGGTTTTAAATTCTCAACCTATGCTACTTGATGAATTCGTCAAGCTATTACACGGGCTGTAGCTGACCAAGCTCGTACCATTCGGATTCCGGTTCACATGGTTGAAACAATTAATAAAATTTCTAAAATTGAACGTGAATTGCAACAAGAATTAGGAACTGAACCTAGTGATGAACAAATCGCGGCTAAATTTGGCCAAGGATATACCCCAGATAAAGTTCGTTATATCCGTAAAATCAATATTGATCCAATTTCGCTAGACAAGCAAGTTGGTAAAGAAAACGATTCAAGCTTTAGCGATTTTGTTAAAGATGAAAATGTCATTAATCCAGTTGATTATGTTGCCCAAGAAGAACTAGCCGAAGTGCTTCAACAAATTATCGATGAAACTCTTGAATTAGATGAAAAAGAATTGATTTGCAAACGGTTTGGAGTAGGAAAAAATGGCAATGGCGAAAGTTATCGTATTCATTCACTTGAAGAACTTGCTCGCGAACGAAACGGAGTTTCTAAAGAACGGATTCGTCAAATTGAAAATAAAATTTTACGCAAAATCAAATCCAATTCTAAACATGGTAAAAATCTTAAAGATTTTCTTAAAAACTAATTATGCAAGTTAAGCAATTGATTAATTATCTTAATGAATTATATCCTAACATCAATAAAGAACCATGAGATCCCAGTGGCTTTGCTGTTAAATTTAATCAAAGAAACAAAATCAATGGAGTAGTATTAGCCATTGATTTAACTTATGATGTATTACAAAAAGCTATTGATCAAAATTGTAATTTAATTATTACCCATCATCCATTTTTCTTTGAAAAAACTAAACAATTAGAATGAATAAAAGCTCCGTATAAACAAGACATTTTTAATCAACTCAAAAAACTTAAAATTTTTGTTTATTCACTCCATACTAATTATGATGGTCATTTATACGGAACTTCATATCAAATTGTTAAATATTTAGGACTTGAAAATTATTTTGAATATGGGTCGCCTAAATATAGTGCTTGTTTAAGTGTCAATCTTACTTTTGCTCAAGTGCTCCAAAAAATATATAAACACCTAAATCTTGAGCATTTTCGTACTAATTTTGATCACCAAAATTATCATCAACCACTTAGAAAAATTGCTATTTTAAGTGGAAGTGGATATATTGGCGATATTAATCAATTTCATTTTCGTCATTACGATCTGATTATTAGTAGCGATTTTAAATGAAGCGATTGAATTAATTTTCACCAAATCAAAGCTAAAATACTAGAAATTCCGCATTTAGACGAGCAAGTTTTTATATGACACATGTCTGAATTACTTACCAAAGCATTTCCTGAACTTAATGTTTTAACCGCTGAAATAAGAAATCCTTTCTACAATATAACAACAAAATAACAATTTTTAAATTCCTTTTTATTTTTAAAAAAATGTTTTACAAATTGTTTGTTTTTGTTTATAATAGCAATTTATACTTTCTTTTTCTGTTATAATTTGAATATATTTGTAAATATTTTTTCCAAAAACATATAAAAAGAAAGGTCTTATGAAGAAAAAAAGTTATTTAAACAAAATTCATGCATGATGAAGAGCTGCTAATTATTTAAGCCTTGGTCAAATGTACTTAAAAAATAATCCGCTTTTACTCGAAGAATTAAAACCTGAAGATATTAAGTTATATCCAATTGGACACTGGGGAACTATTCCAGGGCAAAACTTAATTTACGCTCATTTAAATCGTGTAATTAACAAATATAACCTAGATATGTTTTATATTGAAGGCCCAGGGCACGGTGGACAAGTAATGATTTCAAACTCATATCTTGATGGTTCATATACAGAATTATTCCCTGAAATTACACAAGATTTAAATGGAATGCAAAAATTGTTCAAACACTTTAGTTTTCCAGGGGGAACTGCTTCACACGCTGCTCCTGAAACTCCTGGTTCAATTCACGAAGGTGGAGAATTAGGTTACTCAATTAGCCATGCAGTAGGAGCGATTTTAGATAATCCAAATATCATTGCCGCTACAGTTATTGGAGATGGAGAGGCCGAAACTGGACCATTAATGGCAGGATGGTATGCTTCAAGTTTTATTAATCCAGTTAATGATGGAGCAGTATTGCCTATTTTGCATCTTAATGGTGCAAAAATTTCAAACCCTACTATTTTAAGCAGAAAAAGTGACAAAGAAATTTCTCAACTTCTTGCTGGATTCGGATGAGAAGCTATTTTTGTTGAAGCAAATGTTGGGGATGAAGAGAAAATTCACGGAATAATGGCCTCGAAATTTGACAAAGCCATTAAAAAAATTCTGAAAATTCAAGCTAAAGCAAGAAAAGGAACAGCTGAAAGTGCGACTCGTCCAATTTGACCTGCTTTAGTTGTTCGTACTCCAAAAGGATGAACAGCTCCAAATAAATTTGACAATTTAACTATTGAAGGAAGTTTTAGAGCTCACCAAGTTCCAATTCCTGTAAGTGCTGAAAAACCAAAATACTTATCTGAATTAAAAGAATGATTGCTTTCATATAAGCCTCATGAATTATTTAATAATGATGGGTCATTTAAGCAAGAATTTGCTCAAATTGCACCTCAAGGTCTTAAACGAATGGCAATGCACCCGATTACAAATGGAGGGGTGAAGCCACAAGAGCTAAATCTTCCTGATTGAACCAAATTTGTTCTTAATTTCAAACCAGGAGAAATGAAAGCACAAGATATGGTTACTGCAAGTTCATATCTTGCTGAAGTAATTAGACAAAATCCTAAAAATTTTAGAGTTTTTGGACCTGACGAAACTAAATCTAACCGTTTATTTGATGTGCTTAAAGTCACTAATCGACAATGAATGGAAAGAATTGAGCCTGACCTTGATGAATCGCTTTCACCTGCCGGAAGAATTATTGATTCACAACTTTCAGAGCATCAAGTTCAAGGAATGCTTGAAGGATATGTTTTAACTGGGAGACATGGTTTTTTTGCGAGTTATGAATCATTCTTAAGAGTGGTGGATTCAATGCTTACTCAACACATGAAATGAGTTGCTAAAGCTAAAAAAGTGCATTGAAGAAATGATTATCCATCATTGAATATTATCGCTACTTCAACAGCATTTCAACAAGATCATAACGGATACACTCACCAAGATCCAGGGATTTTAGGACACTTAGCTGATAAAAAACCAGAATTAATTAGAGAATATTTACCAGCTGATTCTAACTCACTTTTAGCTGTATTAGATAAATCATTCAAAGAAAGAGATGTCATTAACTTAATTGTTGCTTCAAAACAACCAAGAGAACAATGATATTCAGTTTTTGAAGTTGAACAAATGCTCAAAAACGGATACAAAGTCATTGAGTGAGCATCAACAACTAAAAGAAATGAAGAGCCAGATCTTGTCTTTGTTGCTTCAGGAACTGAACCAAACCTTGAGGCACTGGCTTCAATTTCATACTTACACGAAGCATTCCCTAATTTAAAAATTAGATTTGTTTATGTTATTGATTTATTAAAATTAAGACATCCAAGCATTGATCCTCGAGGACTTTCAGATACAGAATTTGACGCTGTCTTTACCAAAGACAAGCCAGTTGTATTTGCTTTCCACGGCTTTGAAGGAATTTTAAGAGATATTTTCTTCCTTAGAAAAAACCGAAAATTATACCCACATGGATATAGAGAAAACGGAGATATTACTACATCATTTGACATTCGTTTAATGTCTGAAATGGATCGTTTCCACATGTCAATCACTGGAGCTAAAGCCGCTCTTAAATCACAATCAATTAATTTTGTTAACCGTATGAAAAACAAAATTAAAGAGCATAAAAAATATATTTATGAGCATGGAATAGATATGCCTGAGGTAAGAAACTGAAAATGAAAAGGAATTAACAAAAAATAATTTATTTAGTAAGGTTTATAAACTAGAAAGCATCAGGCTGAATAGTTTTATAGACCTTACTTTTTTATAATCTTGTTTTGATATAATAAAACTATGAGAAGTACGGTCAACAGCAAAAAAGAGGCTGCATATGTTTCAAGTTTAATTAATGTCAAAAATAGCTCTAATGATATTCACTCATATATTGCTTCAGAATTACTCATTCGAAATAAACGTGGAATTTTGCTTACTCAAGCGAGAAAATTTTGTACCGAAATTGCAGTTTCACCCAGTACGTTTACATTTTTTACTCGCCGAATCGGCCTAAGTAATGTCAAAGAGCTTTTATACATCCATAACTCAATGATTGAAAATAGTGAGCATAAACCGAAAAAAATCAAGCTAAACAATGCTTATAATTTAGCTCAATTAATAAATACAGCTCATAAAATTTTACTCGTTGGAGTATCAGGAGCTTCATGAATGAATCAAGGTTTTTATATTCAACTTTTACGCATGAATAAAAACGCTATTTATGTTGCTAATAAATACGAACAATTTGGTTTGAGCAAAATTTTAACATCAAAAGACTTAATTATTGTTAATAGTATTTCACTCCAGCATAATTGAATGATCAAATTAATGGAAAATACTCATGCTCAAGTTGCCCTAATTAGTTCATGAGCACCTAAACATTTATTAAATAAACTAGCATTATTTGTTGAAATTTCAAGCAAAGAACGCCAAGATGGATTAAGAATTTTTACCAACGATGCTAGAGAAAAGACATTGAAATTTTTCAACAAAGTATTAGATGAATTAAGAGAAAATCCTGAAAATTTAAATTACCTGACAAAAAGTTCATATCGTGGTTAAAATATTTTTACTCACAAAAAACAACAAGAATTTTTCTTGTTGTTTTTTATTCAGTTTCAATAATTACAAACTTTTTCACAATCATTTGTTTGATTAACTTAGGATCGTTTTGAGTGTATAGCGATTTAACTAATTCATCATCCAATGATCATAAACTGATCATTTGAAGTACATCGATTTGACAATCGCTTTCTTGTCTTGGAGTTCCTAAAATTAATAATAATTTAACATCCTGTTTATCAGCTGCATGCCAATCAACACCTTCTTTAATGCGTGCAATCGAAATAAAGGATTTATTGACTGTTGAAGAGACTCCGTGTGGCACAGCAATTCCGCCATTTAATGCCGTTGGCATTAAATTTTCGCGATATAACAAAGCGTCATAGAACTTTTGAGCTTCTTTGACAAAACCGTTTTTTTGCAATAATTCTGACACTTTAAATAAAGCTTGGTCATGATCTTGAGCGACAATATCTAGAAAAATGTTTTCTTCTGAGATTAAATCTTTAACTTGTAATTGCATGGTTAAATCTCCTCTTTACTTGGCATTGAAGTTAAACAAATTGCATCTGGACCAGTATGAATTGCTATGGCAGCTGGAGTAATTTCTTTATTTAAAATTGGTAAATTTTGTGTAGATTGATCAAATTTTTGGTTAATCACTCGATCGATTCCTCGAATAATTTGATACGCAGGATTTTTAAGATTCTTAGCTTCTTCACTTACTTTTTCAATTAATTTATCAATAGCTCCTTTAGAAGTGCGTTTTAGGCTTGCCACTGAAACAGTACCGTCAGAGTCATATTTTAATAATGGAACCATTTTAATAGTTGTGAGCAGTAATTTTTTAATACCTTGTAAACGACCACCTTTAATTAGATGCTCTAAATTAGCCGGTAAAATGTAGGTAGAACATTTAGAAACAAAACTTTTAATGCTCTTTTTGACTTGAATAATGCTTTGGGTTTTATTATATATATCTTTAGCAAGTTCGATCGCTCGTCTAATTTGTGAACCGACTAAATTGTTTTTAATTACATGAATATTATTGTGATCTTTTGAAAGTGAATTAATGTACTTTGGAGTTGACGATAAATGTTCACTCACACCAATAAAAATAGTGTCATCATAATTTTGTGAACAAAAGTCCAAAGTTTCTTGAATTAAAGCTAAATTTGGTAAAGAAGTTTTACAAGATTGCGATTGTTTAATTTGCTCAAGTAAATTAATATTATTAATTGTTTCTTCTTTGATCAATTCTCCGTTAATTTCGACCTGGAGTGGCAATAAATGATACTCTAATTCTTTTGCTTGAATTGAAGTTAAACAAGCAAATGAATCAATAATAATGCCTAATTTTTTCATAGCATTATTATACTTTAAAAGAGCTAAAATAAGAACTCTAAAAAACTTTATAAATAGAAAAATCGGGAAATAATTTTATTTTAAACAAAATTTTCAGTTTTTTTATTGTTCTTTTGTAAGGAGGATTATGTTTAAAAATAAAAGAACATTAAAAAGAGCATTGCTTACAACTGGTGCTACATCAGTGTTTGGGGGTGGAATTTTAGGAACGGCTCTAGGAATTTTGAGCTATAAAAATTCGCAATTAAAAAGTAAAGAAACTGAAATTATTTCCTTAAATTCTGAAATTACAGTCCTTAAAACCGAAATAACAATGCTTCGAGAAGAGAATACCAAACTCAAAAATGAGGTTTCTTCGCTTGAAGGCGTTTTAAAAATTGTTAACGCTGCTAATGATACTTTCAGTGGTGAAACTAATGATTTACTCAACAAGTTAATTAATTCTACTGAAGGAGTATCATCAGAATTATTGAAAAACAAACAGTATCAAGAATATTTAAAAACACATTTGAATAAATTAAAAAACTCATTACTGATTAGCATTAATGTGTTGCTAGATAAACTCAAAAATTTAAATGAATTAAATTCAGATAAGTTCAAAAATGAATTCTTAATCACAAAAATCAATCAACTAAATGAATTAATCGCAAATATTAACCTTTTAGATTTGGCTAATACAGCTAATTTTAAGGAAAATTCACAATTTTTAAACGATTATCAAAAAAGATACCATGATTATAATTTAGAATTAGTTGATAATCTAAACAACGAAATCAACCAAAACAAAGATCGAATCAATCAACTCAGTTCAAAAATCTCAGATACATCCAAAAAACTACAAGAAAGCATACTAAAAAGCATTCAAACAACTCTGAATTTAAGTGAAACAGTTACTGTTTTAAAAAACTTTACTGATACCTTAATTGAAAAATCACTCCAATTAGGTTCTAAAACAACCAATGAAGAATTTAAGGATAATCTTGAGCGATTATCTAAATCATTGAGTGATTACCAAACATTTTTACAAGAACAAGTTCAACTTGCAAGAAATTCACTTCAAGAAGCAATTAAAAACGATGATTTTTCAACCTTAATGATTTTAGATACTGATATTTTTTCTTCAAAAATCAAATATTGAACTCAACTTAGTTCAAACTATAGCGAATTAGCTATTAATATATACTTAGATTTTTATGAACAATCTTTAAAAACTATCGCTCAAAATGATAAAGAAATCAAGCAACTTAATCACGAAAAAGAAGAGATAAATGATAAACTGACTCAAGCCCTACGTGATAAAACTAAGGTTTTAGCCAATTTAAAAAAACTCAAAGAAAGTCTTACTACATCATTTAAAAATTCGCTAAATAGTATTATCAATTCGCTTAAAAACATTGATATAGCAATAAAAGCTTCGGACGCTTCTCAAAAAATTCAATTGTCGCAACGTTTAAATGAGCAAATAGCTAATTTAGAAAGACTCAAAGATCAATATGCTAGTGAGGACTTTATCAATAAATACGAGCCATTTGTCGAATCAGCGTTAAAAACTGCTGACCAAGTTATTCAAGAATATAAGGATAATGTTCTTAATGTTCTCAAGCAAGATTACAATAGAACCAAGCAACAGCTTAATGAAGCAAATAAGAATTTAATTGTGACTAAAAATCTATTACAATCCAAAACTCATGAATTTACTTTGGTAAATGAACAACTAAAACAGGCTAATGAAAACCTTAATAAAAAAGAAATACAACTTACAAAAATCAGTAAAGAATTAGAGCAAACTCGAACATTTTTAACTAGCGTTAAAAATGAGAAAACAAAAACCCTCTCTGATCTTTCATCAACAATTGAAAATTTAAAAAATAAATTAAACTTATTAAAAACAACTGCAAATAGTATTATTGAAGAAGCAATTAAAGATAAAATTAACGTTGAAAAATTACGTTCTTTAATTGGAAAAAGCTTTGAATCTAAGGATTCGCAAGATTATAAACAAATGAATGGTTTATTTAAGAAATATTTAGCTCATTATTCAAATGTATTTGACGAAATGCTTTTATTATATAAGCGAGTGATTAATAAAAAGCTTGGAGATAAAGATAAAATAATCGCTACCAAAGATAGCGATATTCAACAAATTAACGGAAAAATTAAACAATATGAACTTGAAAAAATAGAAAAAAACCTAAAAACCGAAGAATTAGAAAAAGAGATAGAGAGAGCAAGAAATCAAATCACTAATTTAAACGAAAAAATAATCAGTATTGAGAAATTGGGTGAAATTAATGGTTTAACTGTTCGTAAAAAAACAGTGTTAAATACGTCCTTGGATAAGGATTATAAAAAAGAATTGATCATTCCAAAAGAAGAAGCAATCTCATTTAGAAAAGCAGATAATGGAATAAAAATTTCAGCTTCAAGTGAGGAAAAATATTATATTGATCTATTCCATGATATTAAAGTTTTTTATTTCGATATTATCGATCAGAAAATGAAAAATTTCATTCTAACAAGAAGAGAAAAGACAAAAAAACTCTGAAATGATTATTTTTTAAGTGACTTAACTTTTCTAAGAGGAGACAGTTATTCTTATACCACGGCCACCACTGGCGATATTGTGACCTTTTATACAATAAAGTACGATTACAAAACGACACAAGCCGATTCTTGATTTACAGTTTCGCTCTCAAATGATGGGGTAATTACAGTTCGAACCGAATTTGATGCAAAAATTAAGGTTGGAGAGTTATTAAGTAGCTCAAGTTCTTATGGCCCACATAATTTAAGTGAAAATGATTATAATTTTTCAGGAGGAAAGGTTACTTCTACTCTTGTGTTTGTATCGGCAATTGCAGTATAAAATTAATTATTTTTCATCTTCTTCATCAATATCTAATTGTTCATCTACAGTTTCAAAGAGCATTTTTTTAATTTGATTTAATTGCTTTTTAATTCTTGCTTGAGTTTTCTTATTCTTGGTTAATTCTTGGTTGTTAGGATTTTCTTTTTCAGAATTTAAATTTAGTAAATTACGCTTTTCTTTTGGAGAAAGAAATTTAATTTTTAACTTATTAAGTTCAGGATCGCTTTTTTCTTCAAGGTAAAGAATAGTTGGAATAATAATTGGATTTCTTCTCTTTTCCTTGTAAAATAAGCCTGATAAACGTTCGATAACAATTTGCTCAAGTTCTTGAGTGGTTCATTTCGGATTATTTTTAATAATATATAAAATTGCCCCATGTGCGATCCGTTTTGCTTCTTCAACTAATTCTTTAGAAGTTTTAACAAAAAAGCTACCACGTGTAATAATTTGTGGACGAGCAACAATGTTGTTTTTCTTTTTATCAATTAAAAAGCTAATATTTAAAAATCCACTATCTTTGAGTTGTTGTCTCTCACTTAACATTTTTCCGGTAACACTTAAAATTGAGTTTCCATCAATGTATAAAGGCCCATAATTAACTTTCTTGTTAGTTTTGGTAATGGTTTGGTTAAGCATTTCATAAATGATACCTTTTTCGATTACAATTACATTTTGTGGTTTTACACCATTTTCAATAGCGGTTTGTCCATGAACAATACTCATACGATATTCTCCATGATACGGAAGAAAGTATTTTGGTTTAGTGAGTTGAAAAATCTTATCATGTTCTCATTTATAAGCATGACCAGAGGTATGTAAATAACCATCAGAACCATTTTCTTTTATAATTGCCCCAAGTTTGTAAAGACGATTAATAAGCAATTCGATTACCATCCGATTCCCTGGAATTGGACTTGAAGAAAATAAAATCAAATCACCCTTGGAAATTTTGATTGAAGCATGTTTTCCATAACTCATCCTTGATAGAGCAGCTAATTGTTCACCTTGTGAACCAGTAGTTAATATTACTAAATCAGAATCTTTTATATTACTGAGTTGTTTTTTATCCACGAAAACATCATTAGGAGCATTAATATATCCTAATTTACGGCCGATTCGAACACCCTGAATCATTGAACGACCAAAAGTAATTACTTTTTTATTAAGTTTTGCAGCTAGTTCAATAATAACTTTTACCCGTGTTAAGTTCGAAGCAAAGGTAGTGACAATAATTTTCTTTTTCGCTTCTTTCATATGGTTTTCAATATCGATTAAAATATCGCTCTCACTTGGAGAGTGATTTGGTCTCATTGCATTGGTCGAATCACTAAGAAGAGCAGTTAGTTTTTGATCTCCAATTTCTTTTAAACGTGCAAAATCGGTTAAATTACCAATTGGAGTGTAATCAAAACGGAAATCTCCAGTACACATTAATGATCCATTTGGAGTAGTGATTCTAATTCCGAATGCATCTGGAATTGAGTGTTGAGCGGTTCAAAAATCAACAGTCACATCACCTTCAAATTTATGGACATCTCCTTTCTTGATTTCGACAAATTCGACCGCTTTTTGAATTTTGTGTTCATCAAATTTTAATTGAAGATATTGAATTGCAATTCTAGGAGCAAAGATTTTGTTTAAACTAGTTTGTTGAACTAAATAAATCACTCCACCAATATGATCTTCATGTCCGTGAGTGATAAAAAGTGCTTGAATTTTCTTGTTGGGTAATTTTAAATATGAATAATCAGGAATAATTCCTTTAACACCAGTATTGTATGTGTCTGCGAATTTAATTCCTGCATCAATTATAAAAATATTATCCTCTTGTTCAATCAGTAGCGTTGATTTCCCGATTTCTTCAACACCACCAAGAGGAATTATTCTTGTTGGGTTCATAAAAACTCCTAATTTTTTCATTATGAATTGAATGTGAATTCTTAATTAAACACTTAAAAAGGTCTAATAACTTTTTCAATTATAAACAAGTATATGAAAATTACTTCATAAAATTTTTGTTTTTTGTAAAATACTTAAAGTATTTTGTGAGTATTTACTTGATTTTGCTATAATTCAAAAAACATATTCAGTCATTCAAAATCAGGGGAAGTAAAATGAAAAAATCATTAATTAAAATTTCTAGTTTTTTAACTGCTATTGCAATTCCATTTACCGCTTCGGCTTCATATTTAGCAGTTAAGAATTATCAAACTCAAGAAGCTCCACAAATCACTCCAACAACCAAATCACCAGATAAATCAAGTTCATCAACAGCTAATACAAGCTCAAGAGCTTCAAATCAACAAGTTAACGCTCAAGCTCACCAAGAACTTTGAAAATTATTACAAGATACACAAGTTTTATTAGTTGATAACAATGTTCAATTTGATAAAAGTGCTTCGCAACTTTCAAAAAAAGATCTCAAGTTAAAATATTCATTGAGTAGTTTTGGAGTTTTAAAGAAAGAAAATGTTACTGTAAGCTTTGATTTATTAAGTAATAAAAATTTCAAAACAACATTTTCAAGCAAAAATATGCTTAAATATGTAAATGATCTTGCTGATAATGGAAAAGCTGTAGTTGCCGTTTATGCTACATATAACAGTGATAAAGGACACCAAAGCATTGTTTCCTTTAAAGAAATTTCAGGGTTTAAAAAGGAAACAAACAAAACTGAACTTATCAATGTAGAATCTATTTATCCAGCACCAAAAGAAACTGATGAGTTTAAAGTTGTAACTACACGCTCATTAGAAGAAATTAACAAATATTTACAAGATAATTCTTTAAGTGCAAGCAAAAATCCAAGATTACCAATTGTTTCGGTGCAACATTATAATAAATACGATGACAAGGATTCAAATGGACAAGTAGTTGAATTTGGATTTGGCTTTTCAAGATTTACCGATGCACCAGAAAATAAGATTTTTACTCTTAAAAAAGACTTTTACGATAAAATTCAACTTGTAGGAAAAAATGGAGAAGTTGATACTAAAGCTAATAAAAATAACAAATACATTTTAGCTGAATACAACATGAAAAATGGAGTTATTACTTTATTTATTAAGAAAAAAGATGGAACTTCAACAAATCTTCGAATTGTTTTAAAATAATTTAAAATGATTAGAATAAAGATTGAACTTGCAAGTTCAATCTTTATTATTTAAGTTCATATTTCCCTATATTTCGTTATAATTGTTTAAATTATGAAAAATCAAACACTAAATCACAATGTTTTAGATCAAGATGATATTGAGTTTAATTTACTCAAGACATTAGCTTTAAAGGAAAATAAAGATTTAAACAATGATTTTAAGTGAATGCAGAAAAAACTTAAACTAAAAACTTCTCAAAATAATTTTAATAATAATTTTCAGACCCCAGTTTCGATTAAATTGAATGATTTATTAGTTTTAGACCAAGCTCAATTGATTAAAAATAACATTAATAAAGTCAAAATCAATTGACAAAAACAAGAATTGTTTTGATTTGATAAGCGTGATTTTTGTATGGATGAATTTAATAACATTTTAAAAACATACTTAAATAATGATTTAAATTCTAAGAAAAAGCAAGATCAAGAACAACTTCAAAATGTTATTGTAGTTAATAAATTTAAACTTTAAATTTAGGGAGGGTTATGAAGGTAAATATTGCAATTGACGGTCCAGCTGGAGCAGGAAAATCCACCGTTTCTAAGGAAATCGCCCAAAGATTAAAATACACATTCATCAATAGTGGAAGTGTTTATCGAGCCATTGCTTATAATGCTTTACAACAAGGAGCCAATCTTAAAAACAAAGATGAAGTTTTAGCAACCTTGCAAAAAGGTATGATTGAATTGCAAGCTGATGAAAATGTGATTTTAAATGGTCATAATATCACCAAAATTATTCGGAGTGAAAACATTTCATTAGCCACTCCAATTGTTGCAAAAATTCAACAAGTTAGAGACTTTGTTGTTGAATTTATCCAAGAAATGACTAAAAAAGAAAAAGGTTTTATTATTGATGGACGTGATACAACCTTTAAAATAATGCCTCATGCGGAATTAAAGATCTTTCTCTGGGCTGATCCTAAAGAACGCGCACAACGCCGTTATTTACAAAATAATGAAATGGGTTATCAGACTAGTTATGAAGAGGTTCTTTATGATATTAAGCAAAGAGACGCTCAAGATATGAATCGAGAAATTGATCCACTTCATAAAACTGAAGATGCATTTTTAATTGATTGTACTGATTTAGAAATTGAAGAAGTGATTCAAAAAATTATTGAATTAGTTAAAAGGCAAATAAAGGTAAAAAATGCGTAATACTATTGCAATTATCGGAAAACCAAATGTTGGTAAAAGTACATTTTTTAATCGTTTAATTGGAAAAAAAGTATCTATTGTCCACGACCAACCTGGCGTTACCAGAGATCGATTATACGAAAAGATTAGTTGAACAGGAAGAGAAATTAAAATCATTGATACTGGTGGAATTGAAATTGAAAATCGCCCGTTTCAAGAACAAATCCAAATTCAAGCTAAAATTGCTATCCAAGATGCTGATGTTATTTTGTTTCTTTTTGACGGAACTAGCCAAATTACCAATGATGATCTCTTTATTATGAATATTTTACGTAAAAGCAATAAGCCCATTATTGCTGTAGCAAATAAACTTGAAAGTAATCAAGATTTTGATTATAGTTGATATAAACTTGGAGTTGATGACATTTTTCCTGTCTCAGCAATGCACGGAGAAGGACTTGGAGATGTCATGGACAAAGCAGCGGAATTGCTTGATTTTACTGATGTAGAAGTTGAAAATGTATTTAATTTAGCCATTATCGGTAAACCTAACGCAGGGAAAAGTTCCTTATTAAATAATTTATGTAATGAAAATCGCTCAATCGTTTCAGAAATTGCTGGGACTACTCGTGATAGTGTTAAATCTATTGTGCAAATTAATAATCAAAAATATAATATTATTGACACAGCTGGAATTACTCGAAAAAGTAAACTAATTGAAAGCGTTGATCATTATGCATTAATGCGTGCAATGAATTCACTTGCTGAAGCTGATTTATCCTTAATTGTCCTTGACGCCACTCAAAAAGAAGTTTCACACTTTGATGCACGGATTATTGGCTATGCCCTCGAAAACGAAAAACCAATTATTATTGTGATTAATAAATGGGATTTAATTGAAAAAGAAACTAATACAATGGCTCAATACGAAAAAACTTTACGTAATAAATTTCATTTTGTACCTTGAGTTCCGTTTGTTTTTATTTCAGCTAAATACAATCAAAGAATTAATAAACTAATACAAACTCTTACTGAAGTTAGAGAAAACCTTGAACGAGACATTAAACCATCGCTTTTATCAAATCTCATTCTGGAAACACAAATGATTCAAAAAGCTCAACCCTATAATGGTGGTAGATTAAATATTTATTATGTACGGAAAGAGCTTGCAAAAATACCTACATTCACATTTTTTGTAAATAATAAGAAATACCTTCACTTTTCGTATCAACGCTTTTTAGAAAATCAATTAAGACAAAACTTTAATTTTAAAGGTTGTCCATTAAAATTGATTTTTAAAAACAAAAACGGTCTAGAATAAAAAAGATAAGAATTTAAATTCTTATCTTTTTTAAATTTGTAAAATTAGAATAATAAATTTATTTAGTCTTTTTCTCAAGACGTTTGTTAAATTTATCAATTCTACCTGTTGCTTTTGCTTGCGAACGGTTTCCTGTGTAAACAGGGTGGCACCCTGAACAAACATCAACACTAAATTGTTTTCTTACTGAACCAAATTTAAAGGTTTTTTGGCAAGTTGAACAAGTAACATCAACTGAATGGTATTGTGGGTGAATATCTTTTTTCATGTGTTATATTCTCCTTTATTATTTAGAATAGAACTCAACAATTAAAGCATCTTTAATTTCTGAGTGCATTTCAGTTCTTTCTGGTAAACGATCAAATGTGACGCTAAATTCTTTTCTACTCAATCATGCTGACGCAGCTTTTGCTTCAATTGAAGCAAGCACTTGTTCATTTTTAGTTAATTTATCTTTCATTTTAACTACATCACCTACGTGGACAAGCATTGAAGGAATATCAGCTTTTTTACCGTTTAAAGTAAAGTGGCCGTGGTTCACTAGTTGACGTGCTTGTCTACGGGTTGAAGCAAATCCAGCACGATATACCACATTATCAAGTCTTGATTCAAGAAGTTGAAGTAAATTAGTACCAGTAACTCCTTTTAATTTCATGGCTTTTTGATATGTCTTACGAAGTTGCTTTTCACTAATTCCAAAAGTGTGTTTTACTTTTTGTTTTTCATAAAGGTGAAGTCCATAATCTGAAAGTTTGGTTCTTTTGTTCCCATGTTGTCCAGGGGCATAAGTTCTTTTTCTTCCTTTAGCAAACTCTTTCCCTGTTTCAAGAATTGAGTATCCTAAACGACGAGAAATTTTAAATACAGGTCCTGTATATCTTGACATGTTTTTCCTCTTTTCTGCATAAAAGAGAAAGTTTATCTCTAATTAGCTAATTGTGCTTTAATGAGTTCGGTTTTGCAGCGTACTTACTATCAAATTTAAAACAAAGCAAAATTATCACTAATCATAATAAACTGCTGTAATTTATGCTTTTTTATTTTACCAAAAAATCCAAAAATTAGCAATTTTTTTAATCAGACTTTATCAATAAAAAATCTATAAAAATGGTAATATTTAGAAGTATATTTAAAACAAGTTCATTTAATAGTTGTTTTCTTTGGAGGACCCTCTTATGGAAAAGATAAAATCAAGAAGAAGAAGTCGTGTTGAAATTATTCAAGTTTTATATAAATTTGAACTTTTGAATGAGCCAATTAACATTATTGATGTTTTTGAAAATTATGATTTTTTGGATCAAGTACAACTCAAAAAAATTAAATCAATTGCCAAAAACTATCAATTTTTAAAAAAAAGTTTGATTAGTTTAATCAACCAAAGTTGATCTTGAGATCGTATTTCACCAGTTGTACGTGCTATTATTATCAACGGAGCAAGCGAATGCTTTTATTTGCAACCTAAAATTGTCTTTAATGAAGCCATTGAAATTACTAAAACTTATTTTCTGCCTGATGAAATTAAAGACGAGAATGGAAATGTTATCAATAAACATGATAGTAAACAATATAAATTTGTCAACGCTATTTTGCAAAACTTTTATAAACTCTTAGTTAAAATGGAAAATGAAATTAGCAATGAAAATTCTTAAAATACTGAAAAATTATTTAAAAATTCGTAAACAACGAGCTTATTTTTATTTTTGAAAAAATCGCCTTAGTTTTACTTTGGAAAAATTTACTCAAATGGGTTTAATTAAAAAAGCATTGCCTGAAGATTGAATCACATTTGACGGACAAAAATGGAATAATTTAGATCATTTTGTTGAACAATTTAATTTTAATTTATCCTTTCCTGAGTACGTTACGGAACAAGATCGAGAAATGATAAAAAACTTTTACGTTTTTTTCTTTTATCAACTCGCTTGAAAAACTAATCATAAAAAAATCAAAATTGTCTTTTTAAAACGGCAACCATATTTAAAAAAAGACAAATGCAGTGTCAATCATTTTAAACGAATACATTATTATAAATTTTTAGATCGCTTCAAGCAATTTGAAGATTATAATGTGATCCTTCTTGAAGTTCTACGAAAAATTTTATAAGAAAGAGACTAATCATGGGTTATAAAAAAGATTTTCCGGCCGCTAAAAAAATAACCTATTTTGATTCAGCGGCCTTGGTCCTTAAACCAAAAATATCTATCGATGCCGTTTTGAATTATTATCAAAATATTTCTATTTCATCTCGTACTGCTGACACCCCGCTTGGTAATTTGGTTAACAGCACTATTAATTCTGTCCGTGAAAAAGTAGCTCAATTAATTGATGCTCAAAAACATGAAGTTATCTTTACTAGTGGAACGACTGAATCGTTAAATTATATTGCTAATATGCTTAACTCAATTATTACTCAAGATCATGAAATTTTACTCAGTTCTTATAATCATTCTTCTCACATAATTCCGTGAATTGAATTAGCACAAAAAAAACAAGCAAAAGTAATTATCAAAGAAGATTTAATCAATGCAATTACTCCTAAAACTAAAATTATTGCTCTTGCTCAAGAAACTAACAATTTCAAACAAGTTCAAGATATACAAGCAATTTATCAAAAAGCAGAACAAGTTGGAGCTTATGTAATTAATGATTGTGCTCAAAGTATTTTGCATCAAAAGTGTTCTTTAACAAATTCTCATGTTATTGCATTTAGTTGTAATAAATTTTATGGACCGACTGGAATGGGTGTTTTAGCGATTCAACAAAATTTACTTAAGCAACTTAAACCAACAAAATTTGGTGGTGGATCGGTAAATGAAATTAACACAAATCAAACATGGACAATCAAAGATACAATTGCTAAATTTGAACCAGGAACTCCTAATTTAGCCGGATTCTTTATGTTTGATAAATCATTAGATTATTTTAATAATATTGGATATGAAACTACTCAAAAAGTTCTTGGGGACCTTAGCATTTATCTGCACAATCGTTTAAATAAACTTAAAAATGTTGAAGTATTTTCAAATCCTGGTGATTATATTGCTCTTATTAACGTTAAAAACATTAACGCTCAAGATGTAGCAACATATTTAGGAATTAAAGGAATTTACACAATTGCTGGGATTTTTTGTGCACATTATTTACGTAATATCAAATCAAATTATTCGTATTTAAGAATTAGTTTAGGAATTTATAATACTAAAAAAGATATTGATAAATTGATTTATCATCTAAAAAACGGAGGAGACTTTTATGGATTTTAATGCTAACAAAGCTCGCGAAATAATTATGCAACATTACCTAAATCCAAATAACAAAAATCCTTCAGACACTAATGGTGGCAAGATTTTTTTTAGCTCGACTTGTGCAGATAAGTTAATTTTAAAAACCAAATTTGAAAATAATGTTTTAACTCAGGCGAGTTTTGATGGTAATGGATGCGCTATTTTTATAGCTTCAACTGATATTTTATTATCAACACTTAAAAATAAAACCAAGCTCCAAATTGAACAGATTTTAAGCATCTACAAAAGTTTTATCATGCAAGAAACTTTAACAAAAGAACAAATTAGTTTAATTGAAGATTTATGAGTTTTTTTTAATGTTAAAACCCACCTAAATCGAACCGCTTGTGCACTCTTGAGTGCTGAAAATCTTTTAAAATAACTCATGAAAAAATCTTTTATATTCCATATTGATTTTGATTCATATTTTGTTAGTGCACTACGTTCAATACGACCCGAACTCAAAGGCAAACCAATTGCCGTTGGAAAACCTGGTCCTGAATTTGTTTCTACATCAGTGAGTTATGAATTACGTTCAAAAGGCGCTCGAGCAGGGATGATTAACTCTAAAATAGCTAAAATCGAGCCTAAAACTATTTTTGTCGAAGGTCATTTTGATATTTTTACCACTATTTCTACTAATATTTTTCAATACCTTAGCAAAAACTATTCTTCTTTAATTAATGTTGCTTCAATTGATGAATGTTATTTAGATTTAACCGATCATGTTTTCAATTTTGATCAAGCATATAAATTAGCTCAAAAAATGCAAAATGAAATTCTTAAGATTTTTGATATTCCAATTACGATTGGAATATCATATAACTGCTTCTTTGCTAAAATGACTACTAATATTTCTAAGCCATTTGGAATTGGTGTAACGACACCTGATAATTATCAGGAAAATTTTTTTAACCTTGATATTAACCAGTATTATGGAATTGGCAAAGCATCAGCAAACAAATTAAAAAGGTTAGGAATTTATCAAATTAAAGATTTATTGAATAATAATTTAAGTGATTATCAAACCAAAAGTATTTTTGGAATTGTTTATAAACAATGAATTGAAAATTTAAATCCAAATCGGCATGATCGAATTGTATTAAAAAATTCATTACCTAAAGGAATTGGTAATGAAATCACTTTTATTGATAAAAAACTTGGTCGCGAACAGATTTTAGAACAATTACAAAATGTTGTTTCAATGGTATCACTTAGATGTAAGAGGCAAATGTTAGTTGGAAATGTAATTACATTAGTTGTGCGCAATGAACACAAAAAATGACAAAGTAAGCAACGAAAAATTGATCATTATACCAATGATTTTGAGCTTATTTTTGCCAAAGCAAAACAATTATATTTAAGAAATTTTAGCGAGAATAAGATTATTGGAATTGGGATTAGGATTAATAATTTAATTTATGAATTTGATCAAGATGTCAACTTTAATTTATTTGAAGTATCCAATAATCAAAATTTAACTCGATTAAGTCATTTAATTTCATCAGTAAATCGAAAATTAAATAAACCAATTTTATATACTTTAAAACAGTATAATGATCTTAAAAATTTAGAAAATAAAACAAATCAGTTCGATTTAGAAGGATTTACTTTTAAAAAAAGATAAGAGGGAAGAAATGAGAAAAATCGCAATTTACGGAGGGACTTTTGATCCTGTTCATAAAGGACATATTAATGTTGCTAAATATGTGATTGAGCAATTACAATTAGATGAATTATATTTTGTTCCAGCTAATAATTCACCATTTAAAAGCAAGCAAAAAAATGTTAATTCTCTTCATCGAATCAACATGTTAAATCAAGTACTTGAAGAAAAAATGTTTGTGAGCGATTTTGAAATCAAACGTGGCGGAACTTCCTACACAATTGATACACTAAAATATTTTAATCACAAATTTAGCTCAGATCAGTTATATTTAATTATTGGAAGTGACCATTTAGCTAAATTAGATAAATGAAGAGAAATTGATAAAATTGCTCAATTGGCTCAAATTGTAGTGATTAAACGAACCAAAAAAGTTAACAAAATTAATTCTAAAAAATACAAAGCAATTATTTTAAATAATCCGTTATGAGACTTTTCGTCAAGTGAATTCAAGCAAGGATATTTAGATAGTGTTGATGATAAAGTTCTTGATTACATTCAAGAGCATGGCTTGTATTTGGAAAAAATTGTTCATTCAATGGTTAGTGCATTAAGAGCTAAACACTGCATGAACACTGGGCATTTTGCTGCTGAAATGGCCAAAAAATTTAATGTTGACGCTCGAAAAGCTTATATTGCTGGAATTTTGCATGATATAGCTAAAGAATGAGATGTACAACAATCACGAGAATATTTACTCCAATTTGAACCACAATATGCTAATGTGCATGAACATGAGTTACATCAAGTATGTGGTTATAGTTGAGTTAAGCATCAATATAAGCTCAAAGACCGCGATATTTTACATGCTATTTTAGTCCATACAACACTTGATGATCGCACCGAACAAAATATCATTTCCCCTCTAGATAAAATTCTTTTCATTAGTGACAAAATTTCACCTGGCCGTAGATTTATCGGAGTCCAAAAACTTCGTGAATTAGCTTTTCAAGATCTTGATCAAGCATTTGAAAAAGTGATTGAATACGTTTATAATTACAATATCCAAAAGGGAGTTAAATTCACACCTAGACAAGAACAAATATACAGAAAGTATTTAAAATAACATGACATCAAATTTAGAAAGAGTGCAAAAATTGCTCTCACAAGCCGGAGTTGCTTCTCGACGTGAAGCTGAAAATTTAATTAAATCTCACCGAGTAACTATAAACGGTAAAATTGCTCATTTAGGAGATAAGGCTTCATTCAAAGATCAAATTTTAGTTGATAACAAACCAATTTTTGCTCAAGAAAAAGTATATTTTGTTCTCAATAAACCGCCTAAAACTATTTGTACATTAAAAGATAATTTTAATCGTACTCTTGTTACTGATTTAATTGATACCGAGCATAAAATTTTTCCTGTTGGCCGATTAGATTATGACACTACTGGGGTTCTTTTGCTCACAAATGATGGTGATTTAGCAAATAAATTAATGCACCCAAGTTATGAAATTATTCGGGTTTATCGAGCTCGCTTAAACGAACCTCTCAGTAAAGGAGAGTTTAAAAAAGTTAATGGCCCTTTAATGATTAATAATACTGAATCATTCCAACAAGTTATTCAAGTCGCCCCTAAAAGTTACTTTGTGGTACTTAAAGTTGGAACTTATCACCATGTTAAAAAAATCTTTGAAAGTGTTAATAAGTTAGTGATTAATTTAAAAAGAGTAGAATATGCTGGAATTACAGCAGAAAAACTTCCGCTTGGTCACTATCGCAAATTAACTTTTAAAGAGGTCAAAGATTTGAAAAATTTAGTTCGTTTAAAAGAGGAGCAGCATGAAAAGAAAAATTAAATTCTTACTAATTCCTACATTAATTAGTACTTCACCACTTTTTGCAATTGCATGCACAAGTGATTTTGATAAAAATAGCGATAATAATTTAGCTAATCTCCAACTCCAAGCAAAAGAAAACTTACAACAGTATAATCGTTACTTTAATGCAATTAACTCATTTTTTGAAAACCAAAATTCTCAAGCTAGTCAAAATTTTGTTTTTTATTATAAGGATATTCAAGTTAAAGCTCAAATTTTAACTAATGCGTTAAATCAATTTAATAAAATGATTCAAGATGCTAGTGTCAATTTTAATTTAAAAGATCAAATCAAACAAACATTCTTTAAAGAATTAAATTTAAAAGAAAATCAAATTAAATCTTATAGCGATGCTTTTTTTCGTTTTAACGCTATAAATGAAGAGTTAGGTTTAATCGCTGAGGATAGAGTCTTTAATTCTCCAAAGAATATTTTTCTTGATTTTAAAAAGAATTTAGACTTTTTAGCTAATACTAAATTTGCAATTTCTCCTATTTATGATGAGTGGTTTAGTAATGCAAAATTAAATGAGGCCAGAGAAGAATATAAAAATAAATGGTACAACTCAAATTTAAAATCAATTAATTATACTCAATTACAAAAAAGAGTTCAAGTTGATGGCAATTTAATTATTGAACATACACATGCTATTGGGAATGTGGTTAAAGAATGAAGTGTCATTGTTGCTGATCAAAAAAACTCAAGTGCATTTAAAGAAATAAAAGCTTTAATTGAATTTTTAAATACAAATATCAATCAAATTAATGATTCAAGAATTTCATCAATATTAAATCTAATCAACACTTCATATCAACAATATCTTGATGCAGTAAAATTAATCACTAACCAATTTGCTGGAGCATATCCTTCTGATACATTGATTGGTTTTTTTGACGAAAACTCTAATTTTGAAAATTTATTCAAGATTTGACAAAAAACCAATGAATTATACGTAATTTTAAAAGGTTAGTTTTTATGTTGAATAATTTCAAAAAATAATTAAAATTATAATAATAAGTTAATAAATTTAATATAAATATAAATTTTCTTTTAAGAGAAGCTAAAAGGAAATTTTAATGAAAAGGAAATTTTAATGAAAAGGAAATTTTAATGAAAAGGAAATTTTAATGAAAAGGAAATTGCTTAAATCAATATTCATATTACTATTAGTCTTAATTCCTACTGGAGTTGGAGTTGGTATTTGAGGTTTTTATTATGGTCCTTGAGCAAAAACTAAAACCAGTGCTCCTGCCAATCCAAGCACAACAAGTGATCAAAAACCTATCAACAATGCTCAACCAAGTTCACAAAGTGAGCCACCAAAAAAACCGGTGAACAATACAACAACCAATATTAATACAAGCCCTGTTAAACCTTCAAATAACACAATTAGTTCGAATAATAATTCAGATTCTACAAATGAAGTTGATATTTTGGACGATTTAAATGATTCTTCATTTAACACAAATTCAGCAACCGAAGTAAGTTCGTCTAATAGCGAAAAACCAAGTTTACCAAATAATACAATTGTTAAAGATGAAAATGGAGAAGTTACCTTTAATTTAAGCTTGAACACTGCTGATAAAGAAAAAATCAAAGAATCTAAGAAAGAATTTCTTGGTCAATTGCTTCAAATATTTAATTACATTGAAAAGAAAAATTTTGATGAAAACGTTAAAATTAAAATTAATTTTGATTTAGTTAAAAAAGATTCAAAAAAATCAAATGCAAAAAATATTCAAATTAAAAGTAGTAAAGTTTATTCAGTTGGACAGTTACTAAAAGCATCTAAATTTGTCGAATTCTTAAAAAAATTCTTCACTAAAGTCAAAGATAAAATTAACAATACTACTGGAGTTGAATTCATCAAAAAACATATGGATCTAATTAAAAAAATACTAGGAGGCACTTTAGCTGCTGGAGCCGCTGCTGGCGGTTTAACTTTTCTTCCAGGGTTGACAACCTCAATAATATCGTCAAAAATTGTTAAATTCTTTGTCGAATTTTTCACTAGAGCTTAATTTGTATAAATAATTAAAATCTTTATTATTTATACAAATTAAGAAGATTAAAATTTATTTTAAATCAACTCTTAAAGTTAAGAGTTGATTTTTTATTGTAAAAAATTACTTTAATTTACTTGTAAATTAAAGGCATAAGAAAAATCCAGAAATTAGTATAATTAAAAATACATTATGAAATCAGCCAAACAATTATTTGATTTTAAGACTACTGAAATGAGAATTGCTCAAAGAGCACTCAAGGAAATTAATAAACTTGAAGCAAGCGTTTCTCAACTAAGCGATCAAGAACTCAAACAAACCACAAATATTTTTAAAGAAATGCTCAAGGATGGATACACACTCGAGCAAATTCGAAACGATGTTTTTGCTGTGGCTCGTGAAGCGACAAAAAGAGTGCTTGGAAAACGGCCTTTCGACGTACAAATCCTTGGTGGAATTTTACTTGATCTTGGTTCAGTTGCTGAAATGAAAACTGGAGAGGGGAAAACTATTACCTCGATTGCTCCAGTGTATTTAAATGCCCTTTTAGGAAAGGGGGCTATTGTTTCAACTGTTAATGAATATTTGAGTGAACGTGACGCCAAAGAAATGGGTCAAGTATTTAATTTCTTAGGCTTAAGCGTTGGAATTAACAAAGCCCAAATGCAACCAAACGAAAAACGAAAAGCCTATGCTGCTGATATTACTTACTCAGTCCATTCAGAGCTTGGATTTGACTATCTTCGTGATAATATGGTCGAAAAAATGAGCGAAAAAGTCCAAAGAGGACTACAATTTTGTCTTGTTGATGAGGTTGATTCTATTCTAATTGACGAAGCTAAAACTCCACTTATTATTTCAGGAGGTCAAACTCAAGATTCATCAACATACTTTTCAGCCGATCAATTTGTCCGTACTTTATCAATTCATGATTACTTAATTGATGAAGAATCTAAGGCAATTACTTTAACCCACTCAGGAATTGCTCGAGCTAATAAATTTTTCAATGTTAAAAGCATTTACGATATTGAAAACTCAGAAACTGTCCACTTAGTCCAAAATGCTTTAAGAGCCCATAAAATTATGCGTAATAATGTTGAGTACATTGTTCGTGAAGGAAAAATTGAACTTGTCGATGGATTTACCGGAAGAATCATGGAAGGTCGGAGCTATTCAGAAGGTCTTCAGCAAGCAATTCAAGCTAAAGAAATGGTTGAAATTGAACCTGAAACCCAAACTTTAGCCACCATTACTTACCAAAACTTTTTTAGAATGTTTAATAAACTATGTGGAATGACAGGAACTGGAAAAACCGAAGAGCAAGAATTTATTGATATATATAACATGCGTGTGAATGTGGTTCCAACTAATAAACCAATTATGCGGATTGATGAACCTGATGCTATTTTTGTTTCATCGATAGATAAATGAAACGCAGTAACAAACAAAGTACTTGAGTTGTATCAAAAAGGACAACCTGTGTTAATTGGAACTGCTCAAATTGAAGATTCTGAAGAGCTCCATAAACATTTATTACAAGCTGGAGTTCCTCATACTGTTCTTAACGCTAAACAAAACGCTTCTGAAGCAGAAATTATCTCACAAGCAGGACAAGTTAAAGCAGTTACAATTGCTACAAACATGGCCGGTCGAGGAACTGATATTAAGCCTTCACCTGAAGCCTTAGAACTCGGTGGATTATACGTAATTGGAACTGATAAAGCCGAATCGCGTCGGATCGATAATCAACTTAGAGGACGTTCTGGACGTCAAGGCGATATAGGAACTAGCAAGTTTTATATCTCAATTGATGACCCCTTAATGCAACGTTTTTCAAATTATGATTCATTTAAAGAAGCTTATGCTGATGCTAACGGATCTGAAATAACTAATAAAAACTTGCGGTTTGCCTTTAATCATGCTCAAAAGAAAATTGAAGGATTTAATTATGATTCACGGAAATCAGTACTAAATTATGATGATGTTATCCGTCAGCAAAGAGACTTAATTTATTCGCAAAGAGATCTGATTTTAGATGCGGTAGACCCTAAGTTTATTGTTGAAAAAATGATTAAACACACTACTAATTCGATTGTTAATTTTCCAGCTTATAAAGGAAAATATTCATATAACTATAATGAGTTAGTAAACTTTTTAAACCAAAATATCGGTGGATTAATTGCTTTTGAATTTTCACTTAAGGAAATTAGTCATATTTACGAAAAAGATCTTCCTGAGTATATTTCAAACGTTATTATTCAAGCATACGAAAAATGAAGAACTAATGCTTTAAAATCATATTTAGATCAAGAAATTTATGAAATTGAAAAACAAATTATTTTATCAACTTTAGATTCAAAGTGAAAACGTCATATTAATAATATGGATAAATTGCGTTCAAACGTAAATTTAGTTCAATATTCACAAAAAAATCCTTACCAAATTTACACTCAAGAAGGAACACGAATGTTTGAAGATATGGTTGAAAATATTGCTTTTGATGTCATGCTTCAAATCTTTTCGAACCGTTTAGGAGCTCATTCACTGATTACTCGGGAAATGGAAGAGGACCCAATTTTCCAAGAAATTTATCAATCATTTACCAATAATGATTTAAGCAAAACTCCAAGCGAACGTGAGCAAGAAATTGTTGAAATATACAAAAGCGTTAAGGCTCGGATGGAAGAAATTACTGCCAGTTTAAGTATGTATGATTATGATCCAGTTCCGCAAGAAACTTCACAAACTCACGAAATAAATGAACAAAATAATCCTTTGATTGATGAGTTGAAAGATAATTTTGATTTAGCCACTCAAACAGAATTAGATATTCACAGTAAACATCAATTACACGAAGAAGAACCAGATCCTAATGAGCCAAGCATTTCAATTCTTCCGGTCAATGAAGTGTTTAATAATACCCATAATCCAAGTTACCAAAGTGATCGAACTCAACCAGATAATTCTCTAAATAAAAAGACATAATAACTCAATTAATAATGTTATAATTTAATTCGAGCCGACATCGAGTTTTGAATTAATTCAAAATTAGTGTCAAATAAGTCTGTTCTTCAGACTTTTTCTTTATATTTTAAGAGCATTTTTATATAATAAAAATTAATATACCAACAAGGAGTAAAAGATGTTAGAAGTTCAAAATTTAAGCAAGATTTTTAGCGATAAAAAGCTATTTGAAGGAGTAAATTTAAAATTTACTGAAGGAAATACATACGGCATAATTGGGGCTAATGGAGCCGGAAAATCTACTTTTTTAAAAATTCTCTCAGGTCAAATTGAGCCAACTAGTGGAAATGTTGTTATTGAAAAAAATAAACGTATTTCAGTCCTTTCACAAGATCATAATGCCTATGATAATTTAATTGTTACCGAAGTTGTGATTATGGGTAATGATCAACTTTATTCAATCAAAGAACAAAAAGATGCTATTTATGCCAATTCTGAAGCAAGTATGGAAGATTATGAAAGAGCTGCCATCTTAGAAGAAAAATTTGGTGAATTAGGTGGTTGGACCGCTGAAAATGATGCTCAAGAACTTCTTTCTAATTTAAGCATCCCCAAAGAAAAATGAAATGTTCAAATGAAAGATCTTACTGCTAATCAAAAAATTAAGGTACTTCTAGCTAAAGCTTTATTTGGAAATCCTGATATTTTAATTATGGATGAACCAACCAACCACTTGGATTTACGTAGTATTAAGTGGCTTGAAAATTTCCTAATTGAGTATGATAATGTGGTAATTGTGGTTTCTCACGATAGTGATTTTCTTGATTCGATTTGCACTCATATTGTTGATATTGATTTTAATGAAGCAAAAATTTATACAGGAAATTATTCGTTTTGAAAACAATCTTCTGAATTAGCTCGTGAAATGATGAAACAATCAAATCTTAAAAAGGAAGCTCAAATTGAAAAGCTTAAAGATTTTATTGCTCGTTTTAGTGCTAATGCGTCTAAATCACGTCAAGCAACCTCACGTAAAAAATCGCTTGAAAAAATTCAACTCGATGAAATTAAACCGTCAAATCGGAAATATCCCTATGTTCGTTGAGAAATGAACCGTGATCACGGGAAACAAATTCTTACTGTTGAAAATTTAACTTATGTTAACGAACACGGTCAAACATTGTTTGAAAATCTTAATTTCAACCTAAAACCTGGAGAAAAAATGGTGATTATTGGCGAAGATGATATTGCTAAAACTAAACTTTTATCGATATTAGCTGGGGAATTGGAGCCAACTAGCGGAACAATTGCTTGAGGTCAAACAATTAAAACCAGTTATTTCCCTAATGATAATGCAAAATATTTTGATTCAGACCTAAATATTTTAGAATGAATTTCAAAATGACCTTTAGAAAATACACTTGAAGAAAATAAAGATGTATCAGATTCACGTATGCGTGGTTTTTTAGGAAGAATGCTCTTTTCGAGTGATTCAGTTTTTAAAAAAGTTAATGTTACTAGCGGGGGCGAAAAAGCTCGTTTAATGTTTTCGAGAATGATGCTCCTTGAAAGCAATTTTATTATTTTAGATCAACCACTAGATCACTTAGATACAGAAAGTATTGATTCGGTCATTGAAGGTGTAAAACAATATCGTGGTGGAGTAATTTTTACCACTTATAATCGTGCATTTGTAAATCAATGTGCTGATGTTATTTTGGAACTCAAAAATCCACAAGAAAGTTTCTTATTCCGTGGAACTTTAGAAGAATACGAAGAAGCGATGGAGTATTAATGAATCGTTTTTTTGTCCAAGAAAAAGTGAACGAACACTTTATTTTATCGCCAGAAACGCTTAAACATTTAAAAGTAATCCGTGCTGAGAATAAACAATTTATTTGCATTTATCAAGATGAATTTTATTTGTGTCAATTAGAAAATCAAAAAGCTAAAATTATCGAAAAAATACTCAACAATCATGAAAATCCATTTGAAATAGTTTTAGCAATTTCAATAATTAAGCTTGAACGTTTTGAATGAATGCTCCAAAAAGCAACTGAATTAGGAGTAAGTACAATTATTCCAATGGACACAACTTTTTGTAATACTGATCTAATTAAATATAAATTTGATAAAAAGTTAGAACGTTTTAAAACCATTTTACAAAATGCTGCTGAGCAATCATTTCGTAATAAAATTCCGACATTAGCTCCAATTCACACTTTTGATCAAGCTCTTAATTATCCAATTAATCATAAATATTTAGCTCATGAGAAAATCAATATAAGTCAAAGATTAAATTCTCAAATTGATCATGCTTGCATGTTTTTTATTGGACCTGAAGGTGGTTTTTCAGACCAAGAAATTGAACAAGCCAAAACTAAAAACGTGGAAATTATTTCACTAGGAAGTCGAATCTTACGTGCAGAAACAGCTGCTCTTTATCTACTTTCGCAAGTTAAAATGTATTAAAAATCCATTTTTTATTAAAAAACAAAAATGGATTTTATTATTAAATTGTTAAGTAATAATTCTTGCCTTAATAAATTTATTTTGAGTTTGTTTTTCAACTGAATGAATTAATAACATTTTTTCAATTTCAATTCCAATCGAAGGAAAATCGATAAAAATTTTAGCTTTATAATTTTTGATTCGATCATAAATGGATTGATATCCAATATCAGTTAAACGTAAATTCGGAATCCCTTGAACCGTAAGTGAAATATATGATTCGTGAGTTGAACAAACTACGTTTGAAATTTGTTTGTTACGGGTTAAGGCTAAAAATGATTTAACGGTATTAGAGTTATTAAACGAAACTTCAGTTCGCTCATAATTAATTCCTTTTTCTTTGCAAGCTCGCTCAAATCCAGCAAAACGATCTTTTTTCTGGATTGGATATAGTTTTGAATCTTCTAAAAACACCATTTGCACTTTACCCTTTTCTGAAATATTTAGCGTGCTAATTAATGCTAAGGTGAGTTCATAAAATGCATTGGTTTCGTCAACTTTTATTCAGTTTAATCCAGATACTTGGTGATCGTATATTACAATGGATACATCAACAATACTGCGTAAAAAGTTAAATAAATTTTCATCCCGATCTGGGTTAAAGATAACTAATGATGTTGGGCGTCACGATAGAATATAGCGTACAGTTTCAATATACTCTTCGGTTGTTTTTCCGGTAAAAGTAATATTCACTTTTCGATTATTTTTCTTACATGCAGCTACAATTCCGTTAACTATTGAGAAGTAGATATTTTGAGTTCATTCGGGCATAATAATAAAAATTGAGTGATCACGTCCACGAATAAGTCGAGCACCATGATTTGGATAGTATTGGTGCGATTTAACAAATTCTTCAATTTTCTTTTTGGTCTTTTCGGATACATATCCATTATTATAGTATCGACTAATTGTTGAAATTGATACTCTAACTTTTTCTGAAATGTCCTTATATGAAATCTGTTTACTCATAGGCTTATTATATATGAAAATTTTTCAGTTTTGTTCCATATTTTTAACCATTGTATAAAAAAAATCTTCCTCTGGAAGATTTAAATTATTAACGTGAAAGGCCATTTACATATATTTTTGGCAAGCAGAGACTTAACATCTCACCCTTGTGTGTTTCAACAAGCATCTTTAATATTATAGCACAATAAAATTATTAACAAATATTTTTTTATTCGAATTGATTAATTAATAAACTAATAAGCAAATTTAGTAAAATATAACAATATGGATAAAAATAAGATTCGAAATTTTTCAATTATTGCACACATTGATCATGGTAAAAGCACATTGGCTGATCGGATTTTAGAACTAACTAATACAGTTGCTAAACGTGATTTAAAAGCACAATTTCTTGATTCAATGGATCTTGAACAAGAACGCGGAATTACTATTAAACTTAACGCTGTGCAATTAAAATATCAAGATTACATTTTTCATCTTATCGATACACCTGGTCATGTTGACTTTACTTATGAGGTTTCGCGCTCACTGGCTGCTAGTGAAGGTGCTTTATTACTCGTTGATGCGACTCAAGGAATTGAAGCTCAGACTTTAGCTAATGTATATTTGGCACTGGAAAATAATTTAGAAATTATTCCTGTAATTAATAAAATTGATCTCCCAAGTGCTGATGTTGAACTAGTCAAACGTGAAATTGAAGAAGTTATCGGAATTCCAACTGATAATGCAATCCTAGTTTCAGCCAAAACTGGTCAAGGGGTTAGTGAACTTTTGAATGCAATTATTCAATATATTCCATATCCACAAAATGCTTATGATGAGCAACCGCTTAAAGCATTAATTTTTGATAGCTATTTTGATCCATATCGCGGAGTAGTGCTTTTAATTCGAATTTTTCAAGGTCGCTTACGAGTAGGCGACAAATTTAAATTCATGTCTCATAATACTAAAGCTGAATATCACGTCATTGATCTTGGGGTACGGAATCCTCATGAGAGTAAAAAAGATTTTTTATCTGCTGGAGAAGTTGGTTGAGTTAGTGCAGCTATACGTGATGCTAAAGAAGTTTCAGTGGGAGATACAATCACCTTAGTGGAAAACCCAACCGAGCAAGCCCTCCCCGGTTATAAAAAGATGAAACCAGTCGTGTTTACTGGATTTTATCCAATCGATACTCGTGATTATTCGCTTTTAAAAGAATCGCTAGAAAAAATTTCGCTTTCAGATTCCTCGATTACTTGAGAACAAGAAACTTCAAAAGCCCTTGGTTTTGGATTTAGAGTCGGGTTTTTAGGAATGCTTCATATGGAGATATTGCAAGAACGTTTAGATCGAGAATATCAAGTCGGAATTATTGCGACAGCCCCTTCAGTAGAATATAAAGTCACTTTTACTAATGGTAATGTCGAATTTATTTCCAATCCAACTATGCTCCCAGATCGTACTTTTATTCAGTACATTGAAGAACCATACATTGAGGCAAGTATTTTTGTTCCAAATGAATATATAGGAAATGTTATGGACTTGTGTCAAAATCAACGTGGAATATATAAATCTCTTGAAGTGATTGATGATAAGCGAACTAGAATTATTTATGAACTTCCGCTCGCTGAAACTATTTTTAACTTTTTTGATCGTTTAAAAAGTTCAACTAAAGGATATGCATCCTTTGAATATGATTGAATTGGGTATCGGATTAGTGATTTAGTTAAAGTTGACATTCTTTTAAACGGTGATAAGGTTGATGCTTTTTCAATCATCACTCACCGTGATAAAGCCTATGAATCGGCACGTGAATTGACTAAAAAACTTAAGGATGCTATTCCACGCCAAAACTTTGAAGTTCCAGTTCAAGCCACAATTGGTGGAAAAATTATTGCTCGTGAAACCATTAAAGCGTTTCGAAAGGATGTCACTGCTAAGTTATATGGTGGGGACGTAACTCGAAGACAAAAGTTACTTAAAAAACAAAAAGAAGGTAAAAAACGCATGAAAAAACTCGGCTCAATTGAAGTGCCTCAAGAAGCCTTTTTGTCAATTTTAAAAACCAATACTGAACCAAGTAAGTAGGAGAAAAACATGAAAAAACCAAATTTAAAAGATGATTTTTATCAATATACTAATTATTCGTGATTGAAAAAGGCTAAAATCGATCCTGATAAACCATCAATTTCTGCCTTTGGAGAATTAGATAAAAAGCTTAATAAACAATTAATTTCTCTGGCTGATCAACTAGCAAGTAATTCAGATCAACTCACAGGTCCGTTAAGTGAATTTGCTAAGTTTTATAAAATGTTTAAAAACTATAAAAAACGTAATGCTTTAGCAATGAAACCGGCTAAAAAACTCATTAGTGAAATTGAACAATTAAGCAGTTTTGACGAATTAGCACAAAAATTAATATCAAAGCGTTCGCAATGAGAATATTTACCAATTAGTTTAGAAGTTGAAGATGATTTTGTTGATTCATCAATTAAAGTCTTGTGATTGGGTGAACAATCAATTATTTTGCCTGCAAAAGAATATTATGAAAAAGAAGACGCTCAAAAACATTTAAACGTCTTTAAGTCAATGAGTGTCAAATTATTGCAAGAATACGGATATACTCAAAGCCAAGCAAATAAATTAGCTGATCAAGCGGTGGAATTTGATAATTTAGTTAAAGATTATATCCTTTCTTCATTACAAAAAGCTGATTACACTAGTTTATATAACATGACACCTCTAGACCAATTAAAAGATACTTCCAACTACTTTAACCTTGAAGCTTTAGCAAAACAAATTGTAGGAACCAATATTTCAAGTATAGTAGTAACCAATAAAGATTACGTTGCTAATTTAAACAAAATTTATAATGCAGACACATTTAACGGATATAAAGCTATGTTAATTATTAAAAACTTAATTGCTTCTTGTGCTTATTTAAGCGATGAATTAAGAATTATTGCTACTGAATTACGTAAATCAGTTACTGGAATAGATCGTGCAATCAATAATAAAAAATATGCTTTTAAAAGTTCAGAGCAATGATTTAATAAACCTTTTGGACTAGCATATGCACAAAAATATTTTGGTCCTCAAGCTAAAAAAGATGTTAAAAAGATGATTAAGAAAATGATTAATATTTACAAAAATCGTCTAGCTCAAAATGATTGATTAAGCCAAAAAACCAAGCAAAAAGCAATTCTTAAACTTTCAAAACTTGACGTGATGGTTGGATATCCAGACAAAATTCGTCCTTATTATAAAAAACTCAAAGTTAAAACATATAGTCAAGGTTCAAACTTGCTTGAAAATGTTCTTAATTTTAAAGCAATTATGCAAAAATATCAAGATTCGCTTTATTTAAAAAGTGAAAGCAAAGAATATTGAGAAATGTCACCAGCTTTAATCAATGCTTATTTTCATCCAATTAAAAACCACATTGTCTTTCCAGCGGCCATTCTCCAAGCCCCATTTTATAGTATTGAGCAAAGTTCATCAAAAAACTATGGTGGAATTGGTGCGGTAATTGCCCATGAAATTTCACATGCTTTTGATAATAATGGCTCACAATTTGACGAAAATGGTTCATTAAATAATTGATGAACCGATGATGATCGAGCTAAATTTGATTTAAGGAAAGAACAAGTAATTGAACTTTTTGAAGGGTTTGATACTGGAATGGGACTAGTTAATGGAAAATTAACCGTTTCAGAAAACATTGCTGATTTAGGTGGATTTGATTGTGCACTGGAAGCTGCTCAAGGACAAAAAGAATTTAACGCACATGATTTCTTCACTAATTGAGCTACTATTTGACGGATCAAAACCAAGCCTGAATATATGACTTTATTACTCAAAACTGATGTTCATGCCCCTGGATATGCTCGGGCAAATGTCCATTTAAAAAATTGTGATTTATTTTATGAGACTTACCAAATCACTGCAAAAAATCAAATGTTCATCCCTCAAAACAAAAGAGTAAAAATCTGATAATTAGCTTTAAGACAAGAATTTTTCTTGTCTTTTTTGTTCGTTTTCTTAAGAGCTTTTAGATACTATTCTAATATAATTAAAATATGTACGCAAAAAGCAAGTTTAAGTTATGATTTTATTCTATTATAACCTTTGGTTTGATTTGAATCAAATGAAAAAAACAAATCAAACATGAGAAAAATACTATTTATCAAGCTGATAAATTACCCTTTAATAAAGATGCATTTTTAGCTTGTTTTAATGATTTAAATCATATTGTTTCACTTGAATTAAAACCATCTAGAGTTAATATTATTTTTAACCAAAATCCGCAAGTTAACTTAGAAAAACTCAAATCACTCAAAGGAATTAGTGGGATTTTAGTCAATTCAAATAAATTATCAATTATTCTAGGTGAGTTCTCACAAGCAACTTACAACTTACTAAAACATACAAGATCATTATCATAAGGACACAAATGAAACAATTAACCAGCTTATTCAAATATTTATCAAGTGAATCAAAATTAAAAATTATCATTCACTTATATATGTGTTCTAAAGCTGAATGCGATGTGCAAACTCTTTCTGACTTATTTAAAATTCGTCAAGCCAACTTATCTAAGCATCTTAGCACACTTCGTAGTGCTAATGTCATTAAAACTAAAACAAAAGGTATTTACGTTTATTATTACATTAACAAAGATTTTTGTAATCAACACCACGAATTATTAGACTTAATTGCTAAAGAGCCTAGTTTTCAAAAATATGCTTGTTCTTGCAATGATCAATTAGTTCATAGCCATTAAGATTAAAACTAAAAGCATGCAACATGTTGCATGCTTTTTTATTTTTTTGGAAGTCCTGACAAATTTGGTGTTAATATTAATACTACATACTTTTTGTTTTATTACTATAGAAAGATTAATTACGTAATCTAATTTTAAATCAGAATTTGTTAATAGCCGCTGAATACAATGGCGCTCTAGCAGATTCTTTTAACAAGAATTGGTCAGAATTACCATCAAACGGAGTTTGTCCAACTGGTTTTAAAGTCGCATTCATTGGATTATCGGTTGAACCACGATAGATTGATTGTTGACCACCGTTAACTGGAAAAATCGGTGAAGTTCCTAAAGCAGTGCTAATTGTATTGGGTAATTGTTGAAAAGCTACATTGCTTGCTCCAGTTCCGCTTGCTCCAAAGTAAATAGTTTGAGGTCTCGTTGAAACAAGAGCAATGGCTCTACTTAAATCTCTTGGAGTTGGGATGTAAGAACTTGGGTTATTAGTATAATTATCAACTATATCTTGAAGGAAATCTCGATCAGCAGATCTAAGAGAATTTGTTGTTAAATTTAAGAAGCTTTTAATTGAATTTCCAAAGCTATTAGGATTTGGTAACAATATTTCATTTTCTAATCATGAGTTATAGAAATAAACTTTTCTTTTGATTGGATCATAATCAATATTAAACTTATACAAGTTTAAGTTTACAGCAGTTGGTAATTTATCATAAGGAAGATTTCAATAATCTGTTCTTGCACGGTATGCATTGTATTCGTTTCCACGAATCCGCGCATCATATCTTTGTGGCGAATATGGAGGGGCACTATTGCTTCCAGCGGTTCCAAATCCAGTTAAAGTACCTCCTTGAATTTGTAAGAAAGCAATCCCTTTTTCTTCATCTACTGGGAAAATACGTAGATATTCATCGGCTTTATTAACACTAAGTGAAGTGTTGAAAGTAACGTTGATATTCTTTTGATTATCAAAATCAAAAAAGTATGGATAATCAGAATATTGCGAGGGATTGTCATATGAAAAGTAAGCACTAATTCTGTTTGTACCAAGTGCTCCTTGAAGCGAATCGATAGTATTTAATTCAGTTGTATGATTTGAATTTTGATAAACTTCATGAGCATATTCAGTTGGTTTTTCTTTTGAAATACCCATTGCATCTTTTTCGGCATATGAAGTAACCCCTGGTAATAGATCAAAAACCGATTCTTTAAATCTGTTATAAACTTTTAAAATTACTTGATCTCGAACACTATTATAGTTAGCATCATTTTTGCTATTTACTTGGGCAATGTTTCATCCAGCTTCATCAACGTCCATAGCTTCTGCCTTAGCATTAATTCCCACTTTAGCATTATTAGATCCTTGCCCAGGTGTAGGTGTATAAAATACTGATGAATTTTGATCCGGAATCGCAATTATATCAGTAGTTCTAAATGTAATTAATACTTCTCGTTCAGCTTTTACACTACCAAGACCAGTGATATTTGAATCATATTCATATACTAATTTGGCCTTAAGTGTCCGACGGTCCACTTCTTGTTTTGTTGGTTCATCAACAACTTGGAATCAAGCACTTGGATCGTATTTTTGTATAAATACTTTAAAGGTAATTGGTGAGAAGATTGATTTAACATCATTTTGTTCAATAATGTCTTTGTTGGTAAAGGCGAATTGATCAAACATTTCTAAGAAGTTATTATCATTATCAATGCGAACTAAATCAGTTGAATTCGGATTAGCAAGAGCATTGTGTTGAGCAATTTCTTCAAAGCGATTAATGAATTGTTTACGAGTGTAGTCTGGTTTAGCAGTAATAACTTTGTATTTTTTATTAAAGGTTGCATCTAAGTTAGGAACTTGAGCTGTAGGTTTTAATAAGTTTATTCTACTTGGATCTACATCTAGTGGATTTAAAAGCATATTTTTATGATCAAATACTCAATCTTTATAATTATGTAATTGACTAATAATGTTGAAAATTTTATCTTGATCTTGGCTTTGAGTATTCAATGTACTAAAGTCAAAGTTAGCAATATCAATAATTGTAAGTTGGTTAGCTAAACTTGTTATTGTATTTTTAAAGCTATTAAATGCTGTTTCGATATTTTGAGTGTAAGGATTATTATCACCATAATTAACGTTATTATAAATATCTTTAAATACATTTGCTAATGGATTATTTGCAAGAATATTAATAACTTGATCATGGATTGAATTATAGAAAGAAACAAATAATTTATTAAGTTGATCTACTTGAAGTGCAAAAGCCGAAAGTGAAGAAGAATCATTTTTATTCTGTATTATATTATAAAATCTTTTGACAACCTCATACTCGCTTTTAAGCACATCATACTGAGCTTCCAACGAACGAAGGTCATTATATTCATAGTTATTTTGAGTTTTACCGGTAATATCATTTTTGAGTGGATCAAGTTTTTTAAAGAGGTTAACATAAAATCCTTTAAGTTGACCGTTTTCATTGAATTTGTTATAAAACGCCTGTTTAACCTGAACAACAAAATTTAGGACAGTTTGAGCTGCATTTGAATGAATTACATCAATAAATGAATTAATTTTAGTAGTGTAATTCTCAATTGAAGTGATATCTTGACTTAACGCAGTATCCACAAGAGCTTTAAGAGCTAATAATGGTGAATAATCATTAGCTAAAATTCCTGAACCATTCCGTACATTAACATGAGTTGCATCAAAATCAGTAAGATAATCGCTTGCACTATTATAGATCTTAGTTACTTCATCATAACCTTTTTTATATAAGTCAAAGATTTGAGTTTTGAGTACAGTTTGAGCTTTTTGCAAAATAATGTTAATTTCTGAGTAATTAAGATTATCTTTGTTCGTATTAGCAGTATTAAGATCATCAATAGCATTCATTTGGAAGTTATCTACATATGGATCGGGATTATTGTTTGGGTTAAAGGTCGAAGCATTTTGATCAATATAATTTTTAACTTCTTGATCTTTAGTAATTTGACGAGCAATTTGATCTTTTTTTGATTGAATTAATTGTTCTACTTTAGCATGTAAAGAAGCAACAAATTGTAGTTTAGTTTGTTCGTCATTATTATTGTTTTTATTGGCATTTATTGGATTGTTGGCATTAGTAAGTTCTTGTTGAATAGCATTTAATTTGCTAGTTACATCAGCATCATCAATATTAACGTCTTTGTAAGTAAGATACTCTTGCGCTTGAGTGTAAGCCTTTTTTAATTCAATAGCATTTTCAAGCACATATTTAATTAGGGAATTTTTAGCACTTGCTGGTTCATTTGCTTGGACTTCGCTTTCTTCTCTAAAGTATTTATTAAATAATGATTGCGGAGTTGGGGCATTTGCTCCAGTAGTGTTATATTCTTGATTAAAACTATCTAATTTGCCTTGAATTACCGCTTTTTCTTCAGTGTTTAATGATTTGTCATTTTTGAACAAGTTTGAAACAATTTGGTATTTTGATAATAAATTTAAACGATAATATTGATCTTCGAGTTGAGCTTGAACATTAGAGATTGAATCGCCATCAGTTTTGTTCATTTTATCAGGATCATTGTAATAAGTTTTAGCTTTAGCAATTAATTCGTTTGCTTTAGTTTTAGCTGTCGTAACAGTTGCATCCATTGTAATAATTTGATTATTTAAATTCTCAAGCTCATATGCTTTTTGAGCTAGTTGTTTTAATTGGTCAAATTTAGTTTCAATAATTTTAACTTTAGCATTAATTTTATTTAACTCACCAGTTTCAACCGGAGTAATAGTTAGGCTAGTTTGAGTGTTGTTTTGAGTTTCGAGTTGTCCAATATAAGTAAGTAATGAATCTTTTAAAGCATTATGTACTAAAGGAGTAAACATTTTCTTTTTAAGATCTTGGATCTTAGTATCAGTAGCTTTACGATAAGTGTTTCTGGTTTGAATGTTTGCGTGCTCAGTAGTGATTTCACGAGTGATTTTTTCAGCTAATTCATTATATGCTTGAGCACTAATTGTATTTGCATCATTTAATCCATGAAGTTGAGAAACATTATAGGTTGCTCCAGCTTTTTTACCAAGTGTGGTTGATGAGTTTGTGGTTGGGATACTATCTCATACTAGTGATAATAACGATTTAATATCAGTGGCATTAACTGGACTAGAAGCTCCAACTCAAGTGTTTACAGTTGCTAAAACAGTATTATCTAATTCAATAATAGTTTTAAATGATTGTGCTTTTTGAGCTAGAGCTTGAATTTTAGCTACTGCATCAGCAGTAAAAGTATCATTAGTTGCACTTGTTTCGAATAATTGTAAATAATTATTTAAATCATTTAGTTTATTCACACCACTTTGATTATCAATATTATGTAAATTAAAATCTGCAGCATTATTAGTTATTGCTCGAATTTGACTTAAGGTAGTTGCAAGACTATCAGCGGCTTGGATTTTTTGTGAAGTAAAGCTAATTTTATTTTTTAATTCAGTGTAAGTAGGATTATTATCAGTAGTACTATCTTTAAAGTAAGCATTTCTAGCTTCAGCAATATATCCGTTTAATTTTGATGAATAATTGTTTATTAGTGCTGAATTATTATTAGTTAACCCATTTAAACGAGTTTGAGCTTGGGCAACAGCTTGGGCCAAAGCAGCCAATGAATTAACTTCACGTTTTGCTTTAGTTACTTTATCTAAAATTTTATTTAGTTCGGTTTGATCAGAACTAGATTTAGTTGAGCTTTCAATTGTATTAACAAATGCAGTTAATTTATTAGTAACACTATTATCATAATCATGTCCTAATGCATCAGTGAGCATTTTGACTAATCCATATGCTCCTTTGGTGTTATCTTGATTTTTTAGAGCAAAAATAATAGAATTACGTATCTCTTCAATGGTGAGTTTTTCTTTATCAAAAGTAGCCTTTAAATCATCAAAACGAGTGTGTAAATCGTCATAATTATTATCTGAACTTGGAAGAGTATTGTTGAATTTTTCTTTAAGAGCCGCAGTAGAAAGAGTTTGAACATCAGTACGAGGTGGAGTTTGTTCTAAAACTGCTACGTGATCAGCCACCCGTTTTTCAAGATTGATTAGATTTGATAACTCTTCAACTTTTGCAACTAATTTGTCAACTTGTTCAAGGGTTAAATCAGTTCTGGTAAACTCGGCTTTAAGATAAGTTTCAAAAGGACTAATTGCATTTTTAGCTTTAGTATGTAAATCTGAACTTCCATAGTTATTTCCGTTAGCAAAAGCTTTAATATCTTTAAGTTTATTTAAAGCAAGATCTTTTTTAAAGGCAACTTGTAATTTTGAATTATATGCACTAATATCAGCTGTATCAACGTTTGCCCGTTGTGCTATCTCTTTATCGGTAGTAAAGTTTGCTTTAACAGTATCAAAGTGTTCAGCAAAACTATAAGTTGAATTGTTTTGTTTTAATTTAGCTATTTTAGCTTCTAAATCATTTAAAGTAGCACTTGCGGTATTAACAGCTTGATTAAACTCTTCAAGCAGTCTGGTTTTTTCACGAGTAAAAGTATTAATATTAGCTGAAAGTTCAACTTTTTTGGCACGAATTTGTTCAGCACTCAGATTATTATCAAAAATAATTGAATTAGTTTGTTCTTTAATTAGTGAGATTTGACGATTGAGTGATTGATAAATTTTTCAATCATTGTTAGTGTTTAAAATTGTTTCTAAATTTTGATATTCATCTAAGTATTCTTTTTTAGCACTAATAATTTCTTGATCATTGGTTAAATTAGTCACTTTTTTATCAATCTCTTGATTTGTATCGCTACTAATGAGTTCGTTATTAGCTAATAATGAAGCAATATATCCAGCTAAACTAGTAGTGTTTCCAGTGTTGTAAAGATTATAAAAATCAAGTAATTTTGAAGAAACTTGAGCCAAAGCATTTAGTTTTTCTAACTTATCAGCCGCCTCTTTAGCTTTGTCGAAAATTAATTCAGATTTTTTTACTATCGCATAATTATTAATATGAGTAAGCGATTCTTTGTATCTGGTATTAGCTTCAGTAGTTTGTGATTTTGTTGTAGCTTGAATTGCTGTATTGAGTTTTTCAATTTTATCTTGTTCATAGGCAAGTAAAATTTCATTCCCACGTAATAAAAGTTGATTTTTTTCGTTTTCAAATGCTTCAACATTAGGAATATTTGCTCGATCGTTTAAGCGAGCAACGAGCTCATCAGCATTTTGAATTTCAGTGCGTCCAGCGGCAATTGCATCATTAGTTTTATTACCTTTGTATTGAGCTGAGTTTTTCTCTCCGATAATATCAAGCAAACGTTTTTTATTTACTTCTAACTCAAAGGCAACTGGAGTGATTTTAATTAATTGATTAGCCAAATCAATAGCATCATTACTTTTTTGTGAATTTGAAACATCTTTAGCATCTTCAACTAATTGTTCATATTGTTTTCGAATTGCATCAGCAGCAGGAGACGAAGCCCCGTTTGGATATTTTTGATCTAGAATGTTTTTTAAATCTTGATTTTTTTGTTCTAAAACTACTTTAGTATCAGCTTTGTTAAGATTATTAATTGCTTGATTGAGTTGATTAATTAAATCTTGAATTTGTTCTTTGGTTGCGTTTGGATCAGCAAAAACCGCATCAAGTTGTTTACGTACTTTTTCTAGCTCATCAATATAAGGTTGCAATACAGCACTATTATCTCCAGTGGCTTTTCGTTTAATAGTTTCTTGAGCTAATTTATCTAAATTTGATAAATCATAAAAGTCTTTAGCTGTATCAGTAAGATTTCTTAATTTAGCAGTAATTTCTTCGAGTTCTTTATAAATACCTGGGTTTCCATCGCCTTTGTTGATGATGTCTCTGAGTTCATCTAAACGTTTTTTATGTTCGTTGTATAGATTAATTCGTTTTTGCTCGTTTGGTGTTGGAATATAATTTGGATCATTTTCTGAAAATACTACTCGTAAATAATCATCAGTAAAATTAGAAATATTTTCAGTCAGAGTTTGTTTATAAGCATTAATCACGTTTTGCAATTTAAGATCATAAGTTTTAATTTGTTCGATTAAAGTTGCAGTTGGAACTAATGAAAAATCTTCAATCATCGGAAGCGATTCTTGGTTAAGTTTTTTTGCTTCATTAAGAATTGATTCATTAGCTGGATTATCAAGGTTTTTAAGTAATTTTGCTTGTTCATCAAGTTGATTGATTAATTGTTTTAAATCATCTTTAAAAATTAATCTTAACGATTCATTAAGTTGCTTATTAATAGGTCCCAAATAACTTGAATTCACATCATTTGAAAAGCTCTTAACAATTTGGTTATCTAATTCATTAAGTTTATTAATCACTTCTTCATTAGTAAAAGCAAGTTTACGCACTTGTTCACTTTGGTTTTGAAGTAATTTCAACTCATTATTTAAATAATCAAGCGAATCAAGTTCATTAATTTCTGAATTGTAAAAACTAAAAATTTCGCTAGCGAGTTCTTTGTTAGGGATTTTTCTATTGATAATAGAATCAATTTGTGAGTTAGCGATAATAGCCTTGCTTTCTGAAATCAAATTCTCATCAGAGGCAGTTTTTACTTTATCTTTAAGCTCTAAAATAAGTTCGTTTACAAATTTAAGTGAGTAAAATTCACTGAATAAATTTGCTTTGGCTGAAATAAGAGCATTTTTATCACTTATTGATAGAGTATTATCAATTTGTGAACGAACTAGTGATTTATTGTATTCTAGGATAGGATCAAATTCATCAATATATTTATTTAGTCCATTAATAACCTCTTTAATTTCTGACACACTCCGTTGAACATCAGAAATTTGTTGATAGAAAGTAACTAAATCGTTTCTGATTGAGTTAATATCAGCTTTAGTAAGTGCTAAATCCAAGTTAATACGAGTTGAGTGAAGAAAGTTTTTAACATTTTGTTTTTGCTGATCAGTATAAGTGACACTTTCAGTGTAAGGTTCGATCAGTTTTAAATATTCATTAATTTCATTGATTTCAGTTTGTGAACTCTTGAGCATTTGGTCAAGTTTTTTGACTTCTTTAGTAGTATCCTGTGAAGCAATTTGTACTTCATTAAGACGAATATCACCACTAATAATTCTCGAATAAAGAGGTACTAACGAACTAGCAACTTCTTTTTTGAGTCCTTCAAATAATAAATCGTCAATTTTGTTTGAAGTTCCTTGTAGTAAATTGATATATGGTTCGAGCATTTTATTTTGCTCTACAACAAGTTTTGAAATTTCTTGTGAGAGGGTATTTAAATATTGAATTTTTTGTTCGTTATTTGCACTATAAAGAACGTCAAAAAATTTAAGCGATCGATCTTCTTTAAGCTGAGTAAGTTTATCTTTAAGATCAAGTTCACGAATCCGAGCGTCTTGGTTGTTTAATATTTTAGTTCAGAATTGAGTTGGTTCTTGGTCTTTAAAATCAACTTTGTCAAGGTTTGCGATATAGAAATTAAAAGCATCAGCTTGGGCTCTATCAAGAGCATTGAGTTTTTCAAGAAGTGATTTATCTTTATCGTTTCAAACATTTTTAGCTTCTTGGTATGATTTTTCAATTGCGTCTTTGTCTTGTTGTTTAGTTTGAAAATATGGCGAGTAAATTTTAAATAAATTTTCACCTTGAAGCAAGTTGTGGTAAACAGTGTTATTATTAACAATTTCGTTTGAGTGAATAGCAAATAATGTCACCCCTAAACCAATCGAAGCAGGAGCAACGATTGACGAAGTAATAATTAGTGTTTTTTTAGTCTTTTTCTTTAACATGTTTTTCTCCTTGCTAATGAAGTTTGAATTGAATATCAAACCTTCCGTTTTGTCCGATTGCATTATATAGTTCACCTGATCCGATTACACCACTAGATGAAACAGTTGTATCTTCTGTAATTAATCGATCTGCATCTCATAATTCTGAATTTGTTAAATCTTTAAAAGTTAAACCAACTAAATCACGATATTTGATTTTATTCATAATATAACTTGCAAGTTTAAATTCTGAGTCTAGTTGTGGATCTTTATTTCCTTGAGTGGTAGGTTTAAATAAGAATGCATAGTTAAGTTTATTTTCAACTCCTAGTGACACTTCTTCTTTTGGACTTACTACATTTGAACTAAATCGGTTAATAATTTGTCATGATAATACTAAGAGACCTTTATCTGCTGGATTTCCGACTTTCATAACCGGAATTCCAATAATAATAGGTAAAAAGACTAAATTTTTATTTTGGTCTTTTTGAGCATTGTATAAATATTGATATTTAGATTGTCAATTATATTTTGTATTATCAATTTGTCTTAACACTGAATTATAGTAATTTGATGAATTTTGATATTGAATATTTACCCCTGAAGCAACATTTGGATCCAAGGTTTTTCATAAAATGTAATTTGAAATTTGTTGATATCCTCTAAAAGCATTTTGCAATTTAACTTTAATTCTAAAGTTTGGTGTTGAATCTTGTCTTGACACAAGTGTTGGAGTTCCGACTGTGATTGGCCCACTTTGAGCAGAAGATGTTGGGTTAGGTCCAAATAAATTATCACGTCCTTGATCAACATATTCAAAGAAGAAATCATCATTTGAGTGTGAGGCAACTTTTGTTAGAGTTGAATAACGAGTGAATGCATCAGCTAAAAAGTATGGAGCTTGCAAGTTATTTCATCCGGCCTCATCAATGCTGAAGATTTTTTGGTTTACGGTTGTAGTATCTTTAATGTTGTTTTTATCAATTATAAAACGATCTAAAGTTTTAAAGTTAATTCCAACATTTTCAAACTTAACTCCAAATTCAGGAGAATCATAAAATGAACTAGTGTTTTCAGTTAAATTTGCTGGTTTTTCAAATTTAAAATAAAGATTAACATATCCGCGACGAATAGAATTATCAGAAATATTAGCTTGCTTAATTCACGGAGTGCTCGAACTTTTATTTTTATAAATATACACTTTAACATTATTGCTGTTAAAAATTTGTCCATTTCCCTGTAAGGCGTTAAATTTTTCGAATACATGACTTAATATTCCTGTACTGATTTGTTCGTTTAATAATTTAGCATCATAATCAGTACCACCTATAGTGATTGAAGTTTGAGAAATTCGACTGTCATTGATTAAGGTATCGAATTTTTGAATAGTTGTTCGATCATTTGGAACAATATCTTCATAATTAAATAATCCATTAACTGTTTGTGATAATCAATCAAAGAATAAATCATCATTTGACGAGTTATCCATTCATTCTTTTAAGGCAAAAGCCGACGAAAACCCCTTGACTAAAGCATTGAAAATATCAGTATCGCTAGCAGTATTTTTATTTAAATTGTTAAACACAGTTTCATCTCGCATTGCTGGTTGTGAGAGTTTAGCGTATTGCTCTTTAACTATAGCAAATTTATCATTTGCACCAGTTTGTGTAACTTGTGAAGGATCAGCAATATATTTTAAAAAGTTAGTAATATCACTACGTCCATCAAAATTGTTGGTTCCAACAATAAATTTATGTAATACGTTTTTAAGTGAAAAAGCGTCTGTATCGCTACTTCCAAAGATTAACTTATCAAACGCTTTTTTTACTTTAGCGATTGCTTGAACAACATCTTTGTATTTGTTTAAATATTCTTTACGAGCATTAACAATATTTTGTGGAGTTGATGAACTAAAATCAACATTAGATTCATCAATATCAGATAATAATCCTTTTTTATTAGCTGGGTTAATACCGTTTAGCGAAGTGTTAATTGCATTAATATTTTCTAAAGTATCTCCGTCACGAGCTTGTATTTCTTGTAAGGTAAACCCAACTGATTCTTTATCCGCATCAACAGCAAGCTCTTCGTTAACATCTTCGTATTGTGAACTAGCAAGCAACAAGTGTGGTACCGAAGTAATTAAAATTAATTTTTGAAATTCAGCAAATAAATCACTTCCCACTGAGTGGAGCTCTTCGATGACAGTATTAACGTTAACGGTATTAAATCAATTTAAAATATCATTATCAGTATCAGTTAAGTGAGTAATATATTCAATTGCCCGTGCAAAAGGAGTATCTGCTTGAGTACCTTGAATTTTAGCATTTGCTTGATTTAAGTCAGTATCACTAATTCCAGTTACTTTAAGCACATATTCTTTTTCAATTCCATTACTGGTGGTTGCTTGGTTTAAGAAGGTGGTATAGTCCACAAGTTTTTGATTGAATGAATTATAACGATTTGCTTCTCATTTGTAAACTTTAAGAGCTTGTTCTTTGTATTTAGCTATTGCTTTATTATAAGCGCTATTTAATTGTACTAATTTGTCTGGAGTTGAACTGTCTGGAGTTGAACTGTCTGGAGTTTCTAGAGGAGTGATTGCTACGCTATCATAATCAGTTAATTTTGGACTAGTTGATCCTACAATGTACGAGCTGGCCATGTACTTATCTAAAGCTAAGTTGGTATTGTATTGTTTTTTAATCTTATCGTCAATTGCTTTAAAAATTTTATCCAATGCTCCATTATTTGAATTGTATAACTCTTGCATGCGTTGTATCTTCTCAGTTTCATTATGAGGATTTTTATTGAGTGTAGTGGTAGCATCATTAATCTTAGTTTCTAATTCAGTGTAAAGTTGATCAATATTTGTTGGTTCATAGTTTGGATTAGATTGTTTTTGGGTTTTATACGAAGTCAAATATGTTTGCGCTTTGTAAATGGCTGCTTGCAATTGTTTTGAGTGTAAAAAGGCAGTTAAATATGAATCTTGAGTTGAACCAGTGACAAATTGTTGTAATAAACGAGCATAATTTTCTGATGTTTCTAATTGCGAATCAGCATTGATCATTGAAAATGGTTTATTTAAAATATTTTCAAGCGGTGTTTTAGCATCAGCAGTAAGATAATCAACAGTTCCAGCTGTAGTGTTGAAATCTTTTACATGAATCAGAGCATGAGCTACATTAGTAGCTAAATCTAATCGATCTTTATAAGTTTTAAGATAGAAGATATTATCATCTAAAGCAACAATATCTTTTTGATTATAGTAGTAACTCTCACCTTTAGTGATTTGGTCATTTAGCTTAGTCATTGAAGCTTGCACATTTTGATTATTTTGAATAGCTTGGTTTTTAGCCTTCATTGAAGCTTGTGCAATGAGTTGGGCAATTTTTTTGTATTTATCAAAGAAAACATCACTTTCAGATACAGTTTGAATCGCAACATCAATTTCAGCAATGCTATTAGCATTTTTAATATTTTGTGCTTGAGTGTGGAAAAATTGATCAGCTTTTGTTTTTAAATTTTGATATTGCGGGTCTAGCGCATTTGTATTTGGGTCATTTAATTGTTCAATTTGTTTGGTTTTTATTCCTTTTTCAGCCTGAACGGTCCCGGTTTTATAAATTAAGTCTAAAGCCCCTTTACGAGCCGAATATAATTCGTTGTGATCTGCAAAATCATTGACTAAATTTGGATATAAAGTATTTTCAATATCTAAAGCACTAGCATTGTTTTCTGGAATACTTTTTAAAATATCATCAGCTAATGCTTGATAATCTTTGTCAAAACCATAACTTTCAGTATTAGTTCCATCATAGTTAAAGTTGTTATATGAAGTATCTTGTTTAACATTAGCTTGAATGGCAATTTTACCAACTTGTAGAATGGTAAGTTTGTTTAATGCTGTAAGTGATGATGATACTTCGAGCAATTTAGCACGTGTAACCGGAGCAGTATTAAGTTTAGTGATTAAACCATCATAATATTCAGTCATTTTCGCTTTACCTTCAGCACCAGTTCCATGAGTCCCAGTTCCATCTGGGTATGATGATGGTATAGTTGTTTTTTGGGTATTTACTTCTTGATAGACATTATTAAAGCTGTTTAATAAATTACGTTTATCTTCAAGATCATTTGTATGAGAAATAATTTGCTGTACAGTTAAGGTCAAATAGCTATTTGAATAGCTATCGTAAACACCTTTAATAGCGTCAACAATTGATTTTTTACCTGCTTCGTTTGCAGGTATATTTGCGTTTGCAGTAACAAGATCTTTTGAAGTTTTGGTTTCACGAGCAAGATCAATTAAATGAGTTTCTTTAAAAACAATTTCACTTAAATGATTATCTATTTCAACTAATTGTGTATGGTCGGTAGCGGTATTGGTTTGATTTAATAACTCATCTAACTTGTTATCTATTTGAGTTTTTAAGACAGGATCTAAATTATTATTAGTTTGAATTGTTTTATCAATTTTGGTTTTATATTTAGTGATTTTATCAGCTTGAGCTTCTTTAGCATCTTTTAAATCAACAACTTTAAAGAACGCATCTCTAAGTTCGTTTCTAGTTACTAATGTAGCTGATGGTTGTAATCCATAAAGTACATCGCTAGAACTAGTAGTATAGCTATTAGTTTGTCCTAATTTAGTAAATAAATCATTGTTGGGATTTTTATTTTGGATTGCTTGATAATTATTGGTACTTGCACCAGATTTTGTGTTATTAAAATAATCAAAAACGCTTTTCAGTTGATCGATAAGCAAAGTGATTGATGAAAGTTTAGCATAATCATTTTGAATTTTTAATAAATCATCTAAACTAGTATAGTTTTGTACTTTGTCCTTAATCGCGTTCACTCAAGTAGTGATTGCGGTCTTTCATTTAGCTGGATACATAGTTTTAAATGAATTATCGTAATTATCAAATGGATTAAGTTTATTAGTTATAGCATCAGCGTTTTTAGCAAAAAGATCTTTGGCATATCCAAGCGGTACTAGAGCGAGTTTGTCATTTAAATCTTGAACTGTCGAAGTATATTTTCCATTAGTTTGAGCATTTACTAATTGATCAAAAGCATTAAAAATTTCTTGAGTTTTAGTGATTGCTGTAAGTTGATCGCCTTTTTTACGTTGATCGTATTGGGTTACTAATTGTGCTTTTTTGGCAATAACTTTATCTCATTCAGCTTGAATAGCATTTTTATTCTGATTTTCTTGAGTAATATATAAATCAATATTATCACGGAGAATTGCTAAATCACCTCTACTGATATAAAATTCATTCAAACGATTGGTAAACTCAGTGATTTTTGAATTTCATTCATTTACGGCATGATCAAAAATAACACGATTTTTTTCATTGTTTGTATAAACAGTTTTTAATTTATTAATATTACTTTCAACTTGTACCCGAGTATCAGTTTTGCTTAATTCATTAGTTAAAATTCGAGTTTTAAAATCAATAACACTAACACTATCACCAAAGTTAATTAAACTATTATTTGGTTCATCAACCCCACCACCAGATGGTTTATTTGTAATTGAATTAAGTAGGCTAGTGTAAGCAACTGGGCTAGTGTTTTGTGATAAACTACTTAATTTATCAGCACTTGCTTTAAGAGCTTTAGCTTGATTGATGTAATTTTTTAATGTGTTATTAAGCTCATCAACTTGAGTTTGAGTTTTTGAAGTATTATTAATAACATTATTGGTTTGGGTATTAAGGGTTTCGATTGAAGCGCTAATATCACTATATGGACTTTGTGTATTTAAGTTTGTGTTAGTAATTTTATTAGCTTGGATTTCAGCATTGGTCTTTTTCAAAAATGCTACTGAAATAGCCAGACCTAATGTATTGCTTTGAGTTTGGATTTGAGTAACTTTAGCATCGATTTCAGTACGGTTAAAAGGAACGTTAAAAGCATCGGATAAATACTTATCAATTTGAGCATTTAAGTTTTTAGCATTTGTGTAATCACTATCAGGTTTAAATGAAGCAAAATCAAGTCCTTCAGTGTCTTTGATCAGTTCTTTAAGTCCATTATTATTAACTTCAAGATCTTTAAATGACTTAAGTACATCAATTAACTGAGCGATTTGATCGTGAATTTGATCTCTTTCTTTATTAGTTAGGTTTGGGTTTGATAAAGCTTTTTTGTGCTCATTTAAACGATCAATAATTTTTTGTTGAGTTGGAGTTGTTCCGCCAGCGGGAGCATAAGGGGCAAAGACTTGATTAATTTCTTTGAAATAATCATCAAGAGCTTTAGTTGATTGATAAACTGCTTGTTTATCTTTATAATCTGAAATAGCTTGGTTGAGCGAATTAACAAGATCGGCAACATTATTAGCACTTGGAGCATTATTTAAAGCGTCAAAACCATCGTTTTGAAGCTGTTTGATTTTTAAAGCTTCTTTTTGCAGTGCACCTTGTTCTCCTGGTTTTCCATGCGATGAATCAAGGGAATTGTTTCCAGCTTGAATAGCTTGCTCAAGCTGTTTGTAATTATCTGCATTATTAGCAATATTATCTAATTGATCACGAATAAGTGCTAATTGAGTATTTTTCTCTTTTTTAGTTAGATTTGGATTGTGCGAAATAATTTCGGCTTGTTTTTTAAGCTCATCAATGTGTTTGATTAACTTAGTTCCAAATGGTGAATTAGCAAGTCCTTGTTCTCCGCCAAATAATTGCAATACTGACTCTCTAACCTTAGAATGTTTAGATAAGGTTTTTTGAAGCTCCTCACTAATATTAGCAAGTTCAAGTTCTTTTTTATATTCACCAATGAGATATTGTAAATCTTCTCTAATAGCGGTTGAATTATCAGCAATAAGCGGTTTAGCTTTTTCATTTAATGTAAATAAACGATCTTTAATTTCTTGAATAGCAACACTTTCTCCATTAAGAACTGAAATAGAAACATTGTATAAGCTTTTTAATTCACTACGGTTAATTTGTCTAATTTGATCACTTTTAACTCTAAGTGCATTATTTAAATCTTTTAACGAAGCAGGATTTTTGAGTAATTGATCAATTTCAAGAATAATTTGTGATAAAGCTTTTGTATCAACTTCAAATCCTTTATCAAGTGAAAGTTTGGCTTGCTCTTTAAGATTTTTGAGAGAATTTTTAAACACAGTACTAAGTAAAGTGTTGTCATAAATTTTGTTGTATAAATCGTGTAAATTAGATAAATATTGATCTACATTACTATGTTCAGCTAAAATAATGTTATTTAATTGCTCATTAAAAGCTTTTCCATCACTTTCAGTGATACTTTTTTCTCTGATATATTGATCAATTTTATCTTTAATAGCTTTAATTAATTTTTCTAAGTTTTTAACTGTACTTTGTAAATTAATTGCTTGTGAAATATAATTTAAAACTTCTTCAGGATGCTCTTGGGCATCTTTTTGAATTTGTTCTACTTGTTTTGCGATTAAATTTTTAAGCTTATCATCAACATTAAGTGATTCAAGAGCTTGAAGCTGTACTTGCAATTGTTGCATAGTTTTTGTTTGATCTATATCATCATTAGTAACTGATTCAAGTTGATTTTTAACTAAATCGGTTAAATAAACAATTTCTTCAGATTTAGTAAGTGCTAAAGTTGGTGTCGGGTTTAAAGCAATTTGTTTGTAATTTTCAATTCTCTCAAAAAAGTCTTGTTTAACTTCTTCTTTGACATTAAGTAAACCAATTTCGTTTCTAACTCTAATTACATTTTTATAAAAGTTATTAAGTGTTTTGTTTTCTTGGGTTTTGCTTGAACTAAGTTTTTCAACAATTTGATCATACAATTTGCTATATTCAAGTAAAGCATCACGGGAATAAACTGGTTGAGCAAGTACATTTAAAATTTGTTCAATAGTTGATTTTAATGTGCTTTTTTCTTGATTGGTAAGTAATTCTGAACTGTTTTTAGCAATTTTTTCAAATTCGGTTCAAATTTTAGTTTCAAGCCCAAATGAGAAATCGTTTTGGCGTTTAATTAATGGATCAATAGTCTTATAAAAAGCTTTGAGAGTTGAAGTATTATCCGAATTGTTAAGAGAGCTAAGAACTGTGTTTTTAGCACTAGTAACTGTTTTTTGAAAGTCAACATCTTTAACTAGCGAGTAATATTCTTCTACTAATTTCTTTAAACTTTCAACATCTTTTACTATGCTAAGCAATGCTTTAGGAGTTTGTTGCTTAAGTAAATTTCTTTGTTGAAGCATTAAAGCAACTGATGAATTTTCATTGGCTAATAATTGTTTGGCATAATCAATTTCACTAAATAGATTTTTTACTTCGTTAGGATTATCTTTATTTTCAGTAACTGAAAACTTTTCTAACTCTGCTTTAGTTTTTTCGACTTGATTTTTAAGTTCGGTAAAAAAGTAAGTTTGATTATAAGGAACTTTATAGTTAGTGTGAAGTGATAACACGAGCCCAGTTGATACAAGCGCTCCTGCACCAGCAAGTCCGGCTGTTACCCCAATGCCAATGATTGCTTTCCTTTGATTTTTCATGTTTGTCTCCAAAATTTAATTTTTGTTTATCTAGTAAATATAACACTTTTCTTATATTCTAGATTGGTTATATAAAATAAGTGTGCATTTTTTAAAATATACACTATATATATATATATATATAGAAATAATTGAAATAATTATTCACAAGGGTGGTTATAATCACTTAAATTGAATGATTTTTATCTAAAAATAATTATTATTTAAGCGTTTTAACCACATTTCACGCTAAAATAAGTTATTTTGGAATTATTTTTATTCGCTTTGTTAAGACAAATTATTATTGTCATTACAAAATAAAAATGTTTCCAGAATTTTTTTATTTTATTTGGTTTCTTGAAATAAATTTTCAAAACATTATTAAAACAAAAGTTCATTTTGTGATCATTATTATTAATTAAAATAATCCATTTTTAAGATTGCTATTTTTTATTATTAAAGAGTTTGTATTTTGTTTTAAGAATTAAACGTAAGAACAAATTTTATTAAATATATAAATTTAAACAAAAGGATATAGCTTTACTATAGATTACAAATACAGAGAAGTTTTAAATATTTTTTCAAGTAGTTTGCACTTAAAAATAAAATATTTTAGACATGAACGAATATGGTTTAAAGCAATGATTTATATCGATGATTGCTTTTTTATTTGGAATTGTTTCTCGAAAAAAAGTTGATAAATGAAAAGTTTGTTTTTGCAAAAATAACAAACCAATTATGTGGTTGCAAAAATTATTTTTTAATAAAAAATTTATGAAAGGTTTAAAGAATTTAAATTATAAATTGAAGTTGTCAGCGAAGAAATGTGCATACCACATTTTTTAGTTATTAACAAGAAAAAATATCAAATAATTTTTTACCTATCAGCAACAAGAACTAATGAACACCTTGTAAGGCTGATAGTTTAATTTTTTTAGTTGATTTAAATTTTTATGAATTGTACACTATTTATTTAAAAATCAAAACTAAAAAACTATAATTAGCAAAAAACATTATATATAATTTTGCTGGCAAAATTATATACTATTATATTTATATAAAAAGACTATTTTTGAAAAAAATTTTTATTTTTTGATTTTTTTCTTTAATTCAAAATTTTATCATGGAATTTTTTTATCCTTTTTCTCACATTTTATGCAGAATAATGATAAAATAAATATGTAATAATAAGGATGATTACCCAAGTCTGGCTGAAGGGACTAGTCTCGAAAACTAGCAGGGGCTTTACGGCCCGCGGGGGTTCAAATCCCCCATCATCCGCCAATGATTTTTATTAAAACTGATGAATTAAGGTCAGTTTTTTTATTTCTTTTTGGTGTTAAAATACAAAAATATTTTTTGATTTATCATGATTAAACTGATCTCAAATCAAGATTAAAAGCAGTAAATGATGCAAAAAAATTTAAAAACATCACTGTGAAAACAATGATTATTGATTATAAAAAACGGCTTTAATTAATGATTTCTAAACCCTAAAAAGTAAAGTTTTTATTTGAAAAAGTTCAAAAAATCATTATTCAATATAGTGATTTAAGTAAATACTTTTGAATTAAAACAAGTTGTAATAAGGTATATTTTAAAGTTTTATTATCAAAAAGAATACTTTATTAACATTGGTATTGCCCCACAGAGAGACAATCTGATCAAAAATGATTATTTATTAACACCTAAACCTAAGGACAACTTTATTGTCCTTAGAAACTATCTTTTTGATCATTATTAAGTATTAGATCTTAATTAATTAAATAAGTATGATTTTTTGAGTCTTTCAATGTTATTTAAAGAAAAAGCAAAAAACGTTCATTATTAACTTTATTTAATTCAGAGTAGAACTCTTTTGCTTAAACAATAAAGAATGTTTACTTTAAGGATTTCAAATACAATTTCTGTATGCTTTAAAATTAAAATTACTAAGGCTAATTCATAACTAAACCACAAAACTAAATTGCTTATAAATGATTGGTAAGCAATTAATTCTGACACACTGGTAAAAGTATATTTATGAACTAGTGTAAGATAATGACCTTAAACTTAAATCTAATTAATGTTCGGTCGTAAAATTTAAAATTCACACAAATAAATCATTAATTGCACAATATTTGAAAATGTTTGTGTTTGGGTATAAAAAATCTCAAGCAAAGCTTGAGATGTAAACGTTAAATTAAAAATAATTATTTTTTAAACAGTTTTTGACCAAGTTTAATATATTGGTTAATAAGATTTTCTACATAACTAAAACCTAGTTGATAAAAGTTGTTTGAATTTAAATTCACCCCAACTTTTTCAAGGATTTTGAGTGGATCATTGCTTCCGCCAGCACTGAGAAAATTATCAATGTAATTTTGTAGTGCACTTGTCCCATTTTGCTTATATTGAGCAAAGAAATAATTAGCAACAAGTTGTCCAATCGCATACTTGTAGACATAAAAATCATAATAAAAGTGTGGAACATAAATGCAGGCAAAAGTATTGATTTCTGAATACTTAAGGTTTTTAACTAAAGTGTATTTTTTGGCATTATTAAAGTAAATTTGGCTCAGTGACTTAAAGCTTGAAGAGGCACTTCCTGATTCAATGGCTTTATACAGATCATATTCATAGTTAGATCATTCGACTTGACGCATGACTGTGCCAATAAATCCATTAATCATGGTATTGAGAATTTGAAATTTGAGTTTGTCGTTATTTGAATGTTGTAATAAATAATCAAAAAGCATTAATTCGTTGAAAATGGAAGCAATTTCAGCTAGAAAAATTGGATATTCGCTATTAGCAATACTTTGACGTGTGTCAGAAAAATATGAGTGCATTGAATGCCCTAATTCATGCGCTAATGTTTCAACACTTTCTAAATCGCCCTTAAAGTTCATTAAGATATATTTCTTTTCAATTCCATATGATGATCCAATTGAATATGCCCCTGAACGCTTTGAATGTGCTGGCATAAAATCAACTCAATTCTCATTTAGAGCTTTTCTAATTTGAGTATTATATTCAATCCCAAAGGGTTCAAAGGCTCTAGCAACCAGTTCTTTAGCTTCATTTATGCTATAGTTGGTTTTAACCTTAACTAGTTCTCTACGAGCATCTCAAGGATGATATTTTTCTTTAAATTTGAATTGATAAAATTTGCTATGTGCAGTTTTAAATTTATAAAAAATGTTTTTCCGTGATGCTACTTGATGATATAAACGATTTAAAACCTCATCACTCACTTTATCGCCATAAGTGAGCATGTGTGTAGCGGAATCGAATTTACGCAACTTAGCATCAACAGTGATACTTTTAAAATGCTGATACAAAAGTGATGCAAGCGATTCTTTGTGCTTGAGAAAAGCTTTAATATAGTTAAAATGTGCTTGCTTTCTTAATTGAGCATCATTTGATTTTAAAAATTCAACTCGATTAGTTGGATTGAGCTTGTAAATTTTGCCTTTTAAATCCTTAATGATTCCATAATCTAGTTCACTATTGGTTAAGATTGAAAAAATTGAAGCAAGTGAAGCTCTTCCGAAAGCTTGTTTTTGAACAAATTCTTCTACTTCATCCGAAAGTTTATGCTCATAATCAAGCAGAGCATTTTCAATTGAATGTTTATATTCTTTGAGTTCATTTTTTTCTTTTCAAAGTTTTAGTTTATCAATATTTTGATAAAAACGATTGGTTTCACTTCCGAATTGCTCACTTAAACGTTCATTCAAAAAATCAAACTCTTCAGCTAATTTTTTAAAATCTGGATTCACCACGTTAGTTGAGATATGATTAGAAATATAATTTTCAATTCTATATTCTAGAGCGGTCAATTGTTCAGAAAGTTTCACATCGACTAAATACTCATCAAAAGAATTATATTTAGAATCTTTAATGACAATACGTTGCTCAAAAACTTGCTTGTATTGTTCGATTAATTCTTGAATACTTCGTCCTTGTAAAATATGTTCTAAATCAAACCGGTATTCTTGTGGAATATCATCATATTTGTTATATTGCTTTATTTTCATATTACACCTTAAAAATTGAAAAAACAAGGATTGTTGCAAGCGATAAATGTTGCAAAAATCCTTGTTAAAAATACTTAACAAAACTTTACAAATATTTAGCGCCAATGGTTGCCCAAAGAGTAGAAATCTTTTATGTTTTTCTACCAACACTTAAAGTTGCCACTTTAAAGTATTTCGGCTTTTATACCCTTTCACTAATTTACGCACGCCTGCTAGACTAGTTACTGATGTTAAAAGCTCCTCTAATGTTTTGCTTCAAACCTAAAGGTTGACCTTTAAACAAATAAATATTGTTTGTTTCTTCTTATATATTATAAATTAAAAAGAACATTTTGCAAATTAAAAGAGTTAAAAAAGGTTATACAAAAAGCATCATAGATGCTTTTATGATTGAGTTGGTTTACTTAAGGCAAGAATATCAAATGCATAAGTTTCTTTGCTTCGAACTTTAAATAAAATATTTGGATTTCTAAAGCCGTCTTTAAGCTCTTGATCTTGAATTGGAAAGATCGTAAATAAATAACCAAAATTACTGAATTGATTTTTAGGGTCTATAGCGGCTCCAGTTTTTGGGTCAATTATTGGAGAATTGTTGTTTGGTGGATTTTGATGTGATTTATCACGAGTACTTATAGCTAGTAATTGCATTCTTAGTGCAGTTCATCTATTTGTTTTTGAATCAGTTGGATTATATTTACTTAATCCGTTTTCAAAATTATTTTTTCTTTCTGAATAAAATCCGTTTGCATTTCAGTTTTTAGTTCCTGAAGCTATTATCGAAATACGTGTTTGAGGCATTCATGAACCATTTTTATGATATTCTCCAGTATAACCAATTATTTGTCCTTTGGTTACTTTCAATGGATTAGTTGGAGTAATTGGGACTTGTTGATTGGTTTTTGGGTCTAATTTAGTAGCGTAAACATCAACAGCAGAACCTTCTTGTACTTGAGCTTTTGAAATTCCTAATGCAGAGTTACTAAAGGTTTTATCTTGATCCAAACGAACAAATCCAATATAGGCATATTGAGAGTCCTTGAAATAAGTTTCTTTTTCTCTTGGAGAAAGGTTTAAATCAGCGACATTAACTCTCATTAAAAGAACTGTTCCAATTCCTAAAGCGTTTTTAGCTGGATCTTTCTTGTCATTGAATACAATTCCTAGAATTTCACCATCATATGGAGCAACTATTGGTGTTTTTGTTGGGGCTAAATAATCTTCTCCTAAACTAAGTTGATATGGATATGATGGCGATTTTGGATAAAAGGCTCTCAATTCATCATATCCACCAGTAAAAATATTGCTTGAATAAGTCTTGAACATTTGCTCAGTGATAGTGCTAATATTTTGATTTGTTAAGGTTTTAGCTTGAAAGTAATATGCCTTTAAATTATTCTCGGCAAAATCTTTTTGGAAGAAATTAGCATAATCTCCAAGTCCAATGTGTTTGGTAAAAGTATATTCTTTTTGGGTTATTAAATCAGTTGCTTTAAAAGTAAAATTAGCATTCTTAGCATTTAATACTTGATGACTCACAAGTTTTAAAGTACTCAATCTATCTGGTTTATAAAATGTCAAATCACTTAAATTAAGATGATTAAAGTTATATCCAGCAAAAGTATTATCTTTAATATTGATTTTAATCAATCTAGCTAATTGTTCATTGAGTAAAAATGAGCTTAAAAATGTGTTTTGATAATTAAAATCAAGCTCAATATCCTTGCCAATGTTAAGTTTAGACACGCTTGCAAGTTGTTGTTGAATTTGTTCTTTTGAAAGCGAATTATTTTGATTGATTTTAGATACTTCATCTCGATTATCTGATACAGCAACTCTTAGCGAAACGTTAGCATGATTTAAATTAGTATTAAATGAAATTTTATTAACAAAAATCTTAGTAACAGTTTGATGGTTTGTTCAAAGTTCATTAATTTTGGTTTGTACTTGAGGTGCTAAAGCAATTTGAAAGATTTGATTTAATTGTTCATTTGATAATTGATCTAATCTGTATTTATTAATTAAAGCGTTAATATTTGACTGATCACCAAGCGAAAGAGTTGGCTTGTTGTGCTCTAATAATTGGGTTAATTCATTAAATTGAGAAGTTAATATTTTTAAGTTTGCGTTAGTATTTGAACCTAAATTATTGATTATAAAATTAATAGTTCTATATTCAGATAATCCTTTAGATTGATCTATATGGTGAATAATATCGACAGGAATAATAGTTTGATTCAGATTGTTGAGATTTTGACGAATATTGTGATATTGAATATTAAATTCTAATTCGTCAATAAAGGCATCATTGTTTGGGCTTTGTTTTTTAAGTAAATTGATAAATTTACTATCATTGAAAAAATTGGCTTGTTGTCCAATGTAATTATTTTTGACAAAATTCTCATAAACAATATTAGCCACATCTACACCACTAGGAAATTCAAAGAATACTCCAGGGGTAAAATCTAATTTTTCTTGGATTTCATCAAGGATATTACTTGATGAAATTTTATTAGTTAAAGTTATCTTTTCACTTGGTGATTCTACAGGTACTGTTTGAGTATTTTCTGATTTTGTAGAAGATGAAGCCTCTGAATTTTTGGTTTTTTTATCTGTATTTTGATCTTTGTTTTCTTGTGTTTGATCATTTTTAACTGGAGTACTTGGAATTAAGGTAACTAAATTTGATGCAGGCTTTTCTTGAGATTTTGCAGGTTCTTCTGTAGATTCTTTAGTTGATTCGTTTGATGATGTTTCTTTGCTTGGTTGTTTACTTTGTTCGTTTGCTTGAGAATCTTGAGTGCTTGGTTGAGTTATTTTTGCAGGTTGTTCAGGTTTACTAGCTTCAGGCGATTTAGGTGTTTTTTCTACTGGTTGAGTTTCTTTGGGAGCTGTGCTAGTGCACGAAGCTAAAACAAGAGTAGTCGAAACCCCACTTAACACTGAAATTGGTAAAATAAATTTTTTAAATATTTTATATTTTTTCATAATCTAAATTTAAATCCTTTGGATGATTCTTTATCAATTTGAATTGATTGATCTTTGTTGGTGTTTATGGCATTTTGCTCATGTGGTTTTAATTAAATTGAAGCTTATTCAATTATTTTTTAATCACAATTGAAAATTCAAAAATACTTAAAATATAAATAAATAATCATTGAAAAAAATAATTAAAAACAAATTGAAAAGTTCTAAATACTAATAACTTATTACTAAGTAGTTATACAGACTTAGTTGCTAACAATGGAAACAATTTCAGTTTTATACATTGAGCAAAAAAAGCATCTAAAAAAGATGCTTGTAAATTAAATTATTGATTAATTTTAAATAAATCGTTAATATCAAAAGCGTAAGTTTCTTTACTACGCACTTTAAATAAAATGTTTGGATCTCTTAAACCGTCTCTAAGTTCTTTATCTTGAATCGGAAGAACAGCAAATTCATAATTACCTTTACCGTCAGCTTTTGGGGTTAGAGTTTTTCCGGTTTTAGGGTCAATCGCTGGAGATTTTGGATTAGTTTGATGAGCAAAATCGGTTGAACTGCTTAAAACACCTTGAGCTCTAATTCCAGCTCAATTAAAGCTTTTACCATCAGGAGTATATGATTTAATTCTTGATTCGTAGTAATCTTTTCTTTGTGAATAAAATCCGTTTGCATTTCAGTTTTTAGTTCCTGACGCTGTTACTGTCACATGCACGTGTGTCATTCATCCACCATTTTCGCTAGTTTTACCAATGTAAGCAATGATTTGTCCTTTGGTAACTTTAAGTGGATTAGTTGGAGTAATTGCTACTTGTTGATTAGTTTTGGGATCAAGCACAGTTGCATATGTATCAACAGATCGGTTTGTTCCTGATGTGGTTTCTCTTTGTTTTGAGCCAATTCCTAATTCTTGATTTTTAAAGGTTAATTCTTGATCAAGGTGAATCATTCCAATGTAAGCGTACTCTGAATCTTTAAAATACATTTCTTTTTCTCTTGGCGAAAGGTTTAAATCAGCAACTTTTACCCTCATTAGCAAGGTGGTACCAATTCCTTGAGCAAGATTTTTAGCTTGATCAACATAATCATGGTAAACAATTCCTAAAATTTCTCCATCATATGGAGCTAATATTGGTGTTTTTTCCTTTGCTAAATAATCTTCTCCAAGGTGAAGTTGGTATGGATATCTTGGTGAAGAAGCATAAAATCCTCTTAATTCATCATATCCACCACTAAGAATTTTGTTTCCATAAAGACTAAAAATTTGCGCATTAACTTTAGTAAGATCTTCTCTAGTGAGTGGTCCAGTTATAAAATTATATGCTTTTTGATTTTCTTCAGCTAATTCTTGTTTAAAGAAATCTGCATATTTTCCTAATCCTAAGTGTTTAGTAAAGGTATATTCTTGCCCATTTTTTGCATCTTTGGCTTTAAAAGTAAATTGTGCATTTTTTGAATCAAGTGCTTTTGTACTTTCAAGGGTTAAACTTGAAAATTGTTCAGGTTTATAAAAAGTAAAGTCACTGATTTTCATTGTTTTAAAATTATATGAAGCTACAGTTCCTTCTTTAATGTTTATCTTAACTAATTGAGCTAATTGTTCATTAAGTAAATACGAATTAAGAGTGCTATTTGAATAATTAACACTTAATGAAACATTAGTTCCAATATTTAATTTTGAAAGTTTCCCAACTTCTTGTAAAAGTTGAGCTTTTGTGAATGTTTTTTCCTTATTTTCCGGTTTTTTAAGAAACTCTTGAACTTCGTCATTTTGATCGGCAAGGGCAACTCTTAATGAAACTATTGCTTGATTTAATTTAGAATCAAATGAAACATTATCTACAAAGATATTAGTGTTAATATTATCTTTTTCTCATAGTTCGTTAATTTTTTGAGTGATTACTTGAGGTAATTCAATAGTGAACAATTGGTTTAATTGTTCGTTTGATAATTCATCTAAACGATCATTTCCAATTACTTTTTTAACTATTTTGTCATCACTATTAATTGAAACTGTTGGTTTATTTACTTTTAACAACTGTGTAAATTCGTTAAATTTACCAGTTAATTTTTCTAATTTAGGGTCTGTTTTTGAACCTAAATTATTTACCACAAAATCAATAGTTCTAATTTCATATAAATGTTTATCACTATTCAAATCATGTCTTAATTCAACTGGAATAATAGTTTGATTAATATTATTCTCATTTTGACGAATATCGTGGTATCTAATTTTAAATTTTAAACTATCAATAAATGCTTGCTCGTTTGGAAATTCTTTTTTGAGTAGTTTTTTTAAATTATCTTTATTAAATTCGACATATTGTCCAATGTAATTGTTTCTCGTAAAATCGGTAAATTTAATATTGCTTACATTTACATCTTTAGGGAATAAAAAGAATTCAGATGAAGATGCAAGATTTAATTTAGCTTGCATATCATCAAGCATGTTACTTGATGATATTTCATTGCTATAGGTAATTTTAATAGAATTATTTGTACTAGTGCACGATGCCAACGCTAGTGCACTAGAAACTCCACTAATTACCGATGTAGGTAAAATGAATTTTTTAAATATTTTATATTTTTTCATAGTTTGAATCTGATTTATGCTCCTATATTATATTGTGCGTGTTCGCACTAATAAAGCTTTAAAAACTTTTTGTTATTGTTTTTCTTAATCAAGATCATTAATGGTTTTTATTAGTTTATTGTCCTAAAAGATAGCTTTATCCAAAGCTAATCAACGGTGTGATTATATTATTAAATAAATGAATTTATTTTTCATTTATATTATTTATTATCACTAAAACATGAAACATATTCTAATGACTTTAGTGCTAATAAATAAATGATCAACGTGAAACTAATAACAGCGAAGTTGGATCTTCTAAAAACCAGAAATGACTTAATCAATTATTTGATAATTATTTCTGAGTTGTATCACATTTTATTATACAAAAATAACAATATAAAAAGAAAAATTAATAAAATACTAATCATTTCTCAAAATGAATAAAAAAGCATCTTTTTAGATGCTTTGTATAAATTATTTTTCAATGTTAAATAAGGTATTAATATCAAAAGTAAAGGTTTCTTTAGTACGAATTTTAAATAAAATATTCGGATTTCTTAAACTATCTCTAAGTTCAAGATTTTCAATTGGAAAGATAGCAAATGAATATTTAAACCCACTATCAATCCCCTTATTATCAACACTTAAAATTGGATCTCCTGTTTTTGAATCGATTTTAGGAGTAGCAGAATTGACCTGACGTTTTTGATCAAGTTGACTAAAATATACTCCGGGCACTCTAATTCCAGCTCAACTATGTTTGCTTAAATCTGGATTTTGTGGATCATAACTTTTTAATCTATTTTCGTAATAATCTTTTTTAGCTGATCAAAATCCATTTTCATTTCAATTCTTAGTTCCTGAAACCACTATTGAAATGTGAGCATGAGTCATTCATCCACCATTTTCGCTTGGATCACCAATATAAGCAATTACTTGTCCTTTTTTAACTTTAAGTGGATTTTTAGGAGTAATTGCAACTTGTTTATTGGTGTTTGGATCAAGCACAGTTGCGTAAGTATCAACAGTTTCATCTGACTGTTCAACCACTTTATTGTTTACAAGTTTTTTAATTTTGCTGATTTGATTAATTTGTTGCGAACTAATTCCTAATTCTTGATTTTTAAAGGTTAATTCTTGATCAAGATGAATAATTCCCATATACACATACTGAGCATCTTTAAAATGCATTTCTCTTTCTCTTGGAGAAATATCTAAATCAGCAGTTTTAATTCTCATTAATAATGTGGTCCCAATTCCTTCGCCAAAGTGTTTGGTTTTATCTTTGTAATCATGGAACACTATTCCAAGAATTTCACCATCATATGGAGCAATAATTGGGGTTTTTCGTGGAGCTAGATAATCTTCTCCAAGGTGAAGTTGGTATGGGAATTTTGGTGAAGAAGCGTAAAAACCTCTTAAGTCATCATATCCACCACTAAGAATTTTGTTTCCGTATTCACTAAAAATTGACGGATTAACTTTAGAAAGATTTTCTTTAGTTAATGGTCCAGTAACAAAGTTATATGCTTTAGGATTAGCTTCTTCAAAATCTGGTTTAAAGATATCTACATATTTTCCTAATCCTAAGTGTTTAGTAAATGTATATTCTTTTTTAGTTTTACTATCAATTAGTTTAAAAGTAAAATCAGCATTTTTAGCATCAATTACCTTAGTTTTTTCGAGCATTAAACCTGAAAATTGTTCTGGTAGATAAACACTAAAATCACTAAGATTCATTTCTTTAAAGTTGTATGTAGCGACTGAATTGTCTTTAATGTTAATCTTAATTAATGAAGAAAGTTGTTCGTTTAGTAAAAATGAATTTAAAGCAGTTTGTGAATAATCTAATTCAACTTTAACATTATCTCCAATATTAAGATTTGAAAAGCTTCCAAGTCCTGTAACAAAATCATCTCGAGTGAGTTTTGGATCTTGAGGTTTACGTTTTTCCAAAACTTTAGTTACTTCAGCACTATTATCTGAGATCGAGACTCTAATCGATACAAAAGCTTTGTTTAAAGTTGAATCAAATGATATTCCATTGACAAAGATTTTAGCCATATAATGATTTTTGTCTCAAAGATCATTTATTTTTTTGTTCACAACTTCTGTTAGTGTAAGTTTAAACAATTTATTTAATTGCTCATTTGATAATTCATCTAAACGATAATTTTGTAAAACTTGTTGAACTACTTGCTCATTTGCAACTTGAATTGTTGGTTTGTTTTGATTAACTAATTGAGTTAAAATATTTAATTCATTAGTGAGTTTTTGCAATTTAGGTTCATTTCCTGAACCTAAATTATTAACTACAAAATCAACAGTTCGATATTCGTATAAATGTTTTTTATCTTTAAATTCGTGGATAATATTAATCGGAATTAATGTTTGATTTTTATTATCAATGTTTTGTCGAATACTGTGATATTTGATTTCAAACTTTAAGCCATCGATAAATTTTTCTTGCTTAGGAAATTGCTTCTTAAGCAGGCTTCTTAAGTGGTTTTGATCAAATTTTACAAATTGTCCAATGTAATTGTATGTAACAAAGTTTACAAATTTAATTTTACTTACATCCACGTTTTCTGGAAACTTAAAGAATTCAGATGAAGATGTTAAATTGAATTTCGCTTGGATATCATCGAGCATGTTGCTTGATGATATTTCTTTACTTAAATTAATTTTTGGTTCTTGCGATGTATTGCTATTGCATGAAGCAAGAATTAAAGAACTTGAAACTCCGCTCAGAACTGAGATGGGTAAAATAAATTTTTTAAAAATCCAATATTTTTTCATGGTTAAAAGTTTAATCCGTCTCCTTTAGTTAATTGATAAATTCCAATACTAATAAAGCTTACAATGAATGGAATAACAATTGTTAAAGCACTAGAAATTAGCATATGGAAAGAATAAATTGAGTAATCATTTTGATAAAAGTTGGGTTTTTTGATTGCGTGGATATTAGTTTTGGTTGCAAAAATTCCATAAATTAAGTTAATGGCACTAATAAATAAATCAATAAAAATATTAAAGGCAAAAAAGCCAAAATAACTTGAAACAAGAATAAGAACAAAAACCACTACACTTAAAGCCACAATAACATCATAGTTACTGAGTCCGTATTGAGGATTTTGAATATAAAAAATATACCCTAAAGCAAAACAGAATATAATGATAAAAATTGCTTCTTTAAGTGCATATCCTAAGACTGTGGGTTCTTCTTTTTTAAAAACATCAATCAAAGTAAGTGATTTTATTTCCTTATTTTTAGTATTGATTTTACTTAAATACCTTTTCATTGGGCAAAATAAGACCAAAAAAGCACCTAAAGCTAAAATAAAACCAAAAAACTCTCCAGCAATTAAATAGGCAATTCCTTTGTATTGATAATCAAACGAATATGTTCTACCCCTAAATTTAAAACCTTGTAACACAGATTGCATAAACACAAAAATAGGATTCCCGATTGGTGTTGGTGAGCTATTAAATGAATATTTAGAGGCTGATCACACTTGAATGTACATAACAAATGTAGCGAGTGTAAATGTTGCTGAAAGAAAAAGTTTTTGATGTTTAATTTTAAACGCTTTAGTGAGAAAAATGAATATTAAAACAAGAAAAACTAACAGAAAAGAGGCTAATGCTTCAGCAAAAAAACCTTGACTACTTCATCAAACAGATAATAATTGTTTTGGTGTCATAATATATCAATTTTAATTATATTAAATTAAGACAATAAAATCTAAATTTAATAAAAAACAAGTATAAAGATACTTGCTTGAGTAATGTTTTATGCTTGACAATCAGGATCGGCTTTGCCAATTTTGATTCAATGATTAAGTAAATTCTCTCATTCTTGAGGGGTAGAACATTTTAAATATTCAATTTGATCAGTATCAATTGATAAATTATATTGTGGCGAGACTCCGGTTTGAGTGTGGTGAACAAACCATTGTTTAACTTTTTCAATATCATCTTGAGCTTCAGCATAATTAACCACAAAATCATAAGCTTTAATTTTACGTTTTTTTAAATCAACTAGCTCAGGGTGAAGATAATCGCCTTGATCTTCTTTTAAAAATAAAGCAATGATTTTATAACGCTCTGCGTTCATTAAATAAGCATAAAGTTGAGCTTGCTTGCGATATGAAGGTTCTACTTCTTTGTTTCATTTATCAATTTTAGATTCTCCAGCGGTTTTGATTTCCAAAACACAATTTTTGCTTGGCAAAAAACCATCTGGAACTCCGATAATATAATCGTTTTTTCCTTCAAAAAAGTTGTAATTATATTCATGTGCTTGATAATTTAAAATTTGTTCATTTGGATATGCGTTCCGAAATGCATCAAAGACACGAGGTTCTAAAATAGTCCCAGCATTAACATATTTTTTTGCTAAAACTGGAAGTTTTAGGCGAGCGATATGACAAAAGGCTGAAAATTGTGATTTAAATCCACCAGTTAATAGCACATCTCCAATGGTGCTCCCACCAATTTTCTTAAATCCTTTAAATTTATCAAAACTTAATAATTCAGCATGAAACTCTGGTTTTAAAACCACAATTTTTTGTTCTTCATCAATAACATAATGAATATTGTTGTAGTATTTTCGTTTTACCATATTATCTTGCTAAATAATTGTCATAAATTATTTTAGCATACATATTCACTTTCTCAAAGTTAGCAGTTCAGTGTTGATCAATTAAAATATTTTCTGGAATAATATGGTCAAAACATAAATTAACAATTTTATCAAAACTAGTTTCAGTTGAATTATCGTCCACTCCAGGTACAAATTTTGTCGCATCAAAGAATTTTTGAATCCGAATAGCATTGACCGAAACATTTGCATTACCTCCAACTATTTGTTGCAATTCAGCTAATGAACCTTTAAAAAAATCAAGTTCATTAGGAAAGCGTAAATCATCAATTAAAAAGAGTGAATTTTTTCCTTGTTTATTAACTTCTTTAATGATTTCACGAATTTTATCCATTACCCGAGAGCATCAAATATTATTATCAATATTACGACCTACTTCACCCATAGCAATTCAAAGCGGACGCACAATTTCTTTGTTTTCACCATCTCATTTTAATTCAACTAAAATTGATTCAGTAATTTTTTTAATTGCCTGAGCAAAAGAAAGAATGTACACATTCCCTTTATAGTCCTTTTCTTCAGCAAGTGTTGCTATGGCTTTGGATAAAAGACCTTTACCACTTCTTCTTTTTCCATTAATTAAAATAATTGAATGTCTGTTTTTTTTAACTTCCATAATCCCTTCCTTTTGAACAAAAATGTACTTTTAATTATTATAAATTAATGTATTTTAATTTAAATAAAACAAGCTAAAAAATTTGTTTAGCTTGTTAAAATGTGCATATTTAGAAAATATGAAATTTATATTTAATAAAATTGATTTTTTAGTATGTGGTGTAATTTTTGAGTGATTAATCAGGTTTTTATATAAAAAATGTCCTTGAAATTATTCTTGAGATTATGAAGGAATGATTCATGAAAATTATTTGATTATACTTAATTCATCTCTTCGATTGAAGTTTTGATGTATTCTTTTTCGCTAGTAGATAAATTATATTTATTAAATAATTGTTCATCGACTGCGCCTATCGACTGCGCTCAGTCTATGTCTGAGCGACTAGTAAAATTTTGCATTGGCACAAATTCATAAACATTTTGACAAGTATTTTGTGAAATTTTTAAAAGCGAAACAAAAAATCTAAAAAATCTAGTTTTGATATATTTTTCTAAACTTTTAGCTTCTTTAAGACTTTTAAAATTACCAATAGGAATGAAAGAATCTGTGCAAGCGGTTTTTCGATTAGCGACAAGAGGTTCTTTGAGAATTTTTTTATCTAAAGGATTAAATTTTGCTGTTTTAGAAATAAAAATTTTGTAATTATCAAATAATTCTTTATTTTTAAGCACTTTATCTCGACTAATATATCTTATTTTATTTTCTCTACACATTAATTCGTATCCATTTTTAAAAGCTTGTTCTTTTGATATTTTTTTAACATATTCATTTTTACCGCTTATACCAAATGCATTTCTAGGTTGTGTGATCTGGTTTAAAGAAGCGAAATTATTTTTCAAAATTTTAGCAAGAATAAAATAATCACGTTTATCTCTTAAAATAAATTCTAAATCTCCAAAAAATAGTTCCCTTTCTTGTTTTGTTTCTTTCTCGTTAGAATTATGCTTTATAAAATCTAATTTTTCATTATTTTTCCTGTCAGAAAGGAAATAACATACACCACCAGCGAGTTTTACATCTTCAAAAATAACTTGCGAATCTTCAAATAAATGTAACTGGAATATATTATTTTTGTTTTTAATAAATTTGCGAAATTTTACAAATGATCCATCTTGACCTTTTCCAGCAAATCATCTTGCAGGAATAATCATTGAAGTGTAATTATTTGATAATTGCATGCCAATCATAACAAAATATGGAAACAATTGTTTGGAAAGTGAAGTATTTTTTTTAATTTGACTTTCATCTTCTAATGAAAGATTATCATTATTTTTAATTAAGTTTTTTTGATATGGTGGATTTCCTACTACTGCACCAAATTTAATCATATTATCTCCTGGTTTTATTTCATCTTTCATTGTTATTTCGCTAAATTTTTTATCTTGTGTTAATAAATTATTTATTTTTTTAAAATCTAAATTTGTATCAGCTATCGTCGTATCTTTTTCTTTTAAATGGTTTTCTTCAATTAAATTGATTGAATTGAAGTGACTTGAAATATTTTCTAAATTAAGATCTAAAATTTCATAAAATTTTCTAGTAAATTCATACGCTACAGAAGATGTAGGAATTGAATAAATAAGATCTTTTATTTCATCATGATGATATTCTAATTCGTTTGTTAACCTTTTATATAAAGCTAATGCATATTCTCCTGATTTACTTGCAATATCTAGGAACTTTTCTTTATTTCTAACTATTTGTTTAATTTCTTTTTTAGGTAATGAATTAACCATATCATCACAAATTTTTGAAGGTGTTATAATTTCATATTCTGACATTCTATTAAAGTTTTTTATAGCTCTAAGGGTTCTTTCAAGGGGTGTAAGTTCTTCGTCATGAGCAAGCATTGAAGTATTTTGGATTTTATAATCTAACATACTTTTTTTAAATGGATTCTTCATTGATTTAGACATTTTATTGATTTCTTCTTTTTCTAATTGTAAATTTTCAGCAATTCTATTATTTTCTTTTTTGTTTATTACATTTAAAATATCATCTAATGAATGGACCTTATCTTTAGTTAAAAAAGCAAAAAATAATAATCTTTGATAATAAGTCCTGATTTGTTTTTCGAGTTTTTTGAGTTTATCTTTTTTTAACTTATTTTTTGATTTAGAAGAAGGTTCGTCTTTGCTCGATGAATTATAATTATTATCATTTAATTCGTCAATATTTAATTCGTCTTGTATTCCTTCAAATGGAGTAATTTCTAGTCCTTGTTTGGAATTAAATTCTCCTTGACTTTGGATTACCATTCTTACATCTTTATCATTAAGTATTGAGAAATCAATCGGGATATCTAAGACCTTATCTAAAATGCTTTTTTGATTATTATATTCACTAGCTATTTTTAAAATATCACTGGGTTCTACTTGATGAATTTTATTTTTATTCATCACAATAATTGGAGAAATGCGTAATTCTTTGGCTATTCTATCTCTTAATTTACTATTACCATTCTGCTCAATATTAGCATTATAAATTAATGATTTTTGCTCTTGCATTCTAAACATTCTGTTTGGATCAAAATCTACAAGTAATGTTTGAGGTTTAAGATTCTCTTTAATTAAGTCGCCATCTTTATTTTTTAATATTCGAATATATTGATTTTGAAGTCTAAAAATGGACTGATCATACTCTTGTGGTGAAGAACTATCTTTCAAATAAAGCATAGAATCTCATTGTTCCACGGTTGAACCAGTTAACATTCGATTTACTGTAAGTGTTAAAGTTTTTTTATTCTCTTTTTCACATTTTCGAATTTTATTTTTGATATCAATTGGTTTCCTATATTTTCTTCTTGCATTTAAACCTGAAATGTTTATGATCTCGTAATCACCTAAATTTTTAAAAATGTTTTTATTTGATTTAATGAGCTCTTCCATTGCATCACAAGAAGCACAATATGGTAGCACCATAACCATGTGTCTACACATATTACCTTGTTTAATTTTGTCATAATCCAAAAATCCTAGTAAATCTTCATCTTCTTTGCTACCATCAATTACCTGTAGCAAATCAAGTACTTCGTTTTGATTTGTGAATTTTTTATACATTTCTTTTCGGTCTTTTATAATTGACTGTGGTTCAAATAAATCAGAAAGAGAAACGCTAATTTTTGTGCTTTTTAGCTCTTCCATTTTTCTACGTGAAGATTCATTTGGGTTAAAAGCAAACCGAATCATTTGTGGAAAACCATAATAAGGATTATCTCATTCATTAACATTATCCTTATATAAATTATCTTTATTTCATTGTTCTTGTTCTTTAAAAATATCGTAAAATTGCACAAATGAGATAACATCTTCTTTTTCAAATTCACTGCCCATTAAGATCTGATAAGGGGTACCCGAGAGATGAAGTTTAATTTTTGCCTTTATACTATTAACTTGTTCTTTAGCTATTTCAGGATCAATCACTTCATCATTTAGGTTTTTAATATATTTTTGTTCAGAGTTAGAATGAGATGTGTTTTCTATTTTTTGCCCAAATGATTGAGCTCGTGCTCCAAAATGGGTTTCGTCAATAATTAATAAATCAAATAATTGATTTAATAATTCTTTGTGCTTAGCCTTAGTTTTGTTACCTTGAAGATCTTGTAATGTTAAAAATATAACTACTTTTTGACTCGATAATGTATCCTTAATTGCATTTGGATTTCTTGATAAATTCTCTGAATCTAAAAAACGATAATCTTTAAAATTACCAGCACTTTCAACTGTTTTCTTTCATTCTTCCTTAACATCTGCTTTGGCTGATACAACTAAAACTAAATTAGCCTTCATTTCTAATGCACAACAAAGTGCGGTAAACGATTTACCAAAACGCATCACTGCATACATTAGCAGATTGGTTCTTCCGTTTTGTCAAGCTTGTACAAATTTATCAACAGCTAATTGTTGATTTGGTCTTAATGTTCAAGACTCTCCTCTTTGATATTGGAAGTCTTGAGATGCTTTGTCATCAATTTTGTAATATTTATATTTACCAGTATTCCTATTATAATTATCTTTAATATCTTCAATTGCTTTATCTATTTCCTGAGATATTGTATCTTTAAAAAATTCTTTACTGTAAAGAATTTTACTCGATAATTCTTTCTCTTGCAAACGTTGCTTATTTAAATCTTGTTCTAAAAATTGATGAATTGAAAAGTCTCTAAAGTAAATATGATCGTTAACAAGTGCTTTGTTTTCGTATTTTTTCTCAAGACATGGATAAATAAATCTTCATTCATTTAATCGAGTTAAAACCCCACGATAAGTATCTCCGATTTTTAAATAATTTGGAATGGTATTAGTTGAAAAAGCATATATGTATGGTTCAATTCGTCCTTGAATTATCCCATCTAATTCTTTTAAATTTTCAATCCTACTTTTGTTCATTTGTTTTTAGCTCTCCTTAATTAAATTTTTAAAAATAACTTTCTTTTTGCTTCTTCAGTTTTTTATAACACATCAAGTACTTGAATTAATTTCTTGTGAATTTGGAACTGCAAACGTTAATCCGTCCATTTGCCACAAATTTCACGATATAATTCTTGCAATTTTAAGCAATTCTTTATCACTAGGTTCTCTTTTAAGGGCATCTTGCATATAATCAACATAGCTAGCTAATAAGTTTTTCCGAGCTATGAGTAAATTATCGCCTTGAAGTTCAAATCCATACACGCTTTCAAAAGCTCTTTGAGCTCATTTTAATCATTCTGCTTCGTTGTTAGTGTTTTCTTTAACAATTCGCATTTTGCGATCTAAAAGACCAATTCGCTCATTTATAGGAATATATGCTCCAGAAACTGTATCGTATCGACTGACTAAATACGGAGCTTCGCCACAAGTGATTTCTAATCGATTTTCATCAACATATGTTTTTCACGTTTTAGTTTTATTGTCCGGAAAAACAATTTTTCTCTTGATTGCTATTCAACCTTTTGGTTTTTCAAGATTAAAAACATGCTTATAACCAAATCAGGCATGATCAACAAGATTATTCATTTTATTACATAATCAACTCGGGGTAAAGACTTCAGCTTTGGTTCTAGTTCTTAAGGTCTGATTCTCCCGAGATTTAAGAACTCTAGGTTGAATTAAATTTTTATTAACTCCAGTAATTAATTTATATTCAATGGTTGAGCTTGGAGAATATAAAGAACCTAAATGTTCATAATCACTACTTGCTCAGATAATATTTTTACCTGTTGTACGATCGAGTAAAAGAGTTTTTAGAATTTTCTTATTTCATTTTTGTTCTTTTTCATTAGTTAAAAAATTCATCTCACTCCTTTAATAAAATCTTGATTATGTCAGTAATGTAATTTTACAAGAAACAGTGATTTATTATTTCTTTTCATGAAAAAAAATCAAACATGTTATTAATAACATGTTTGATTTGGCTTATTTTAAATTAACTAATTGCCCACCAAAAATTGCTGTTTTAAAATCTTTCCCGTAAACATCATTTAAACGTGAACGATATGAAATTTTTTGGTCTTGATATAAATTATTTGATGTGTGATCGATTAGATTATATGGTTGGATGGTGGTTTGAGTTCTGTATTGAAAAGTTGGGATATTTTGTGTAAAAGGTTGGAATAATGTAATTCCTTTTTGATCATAATTGTCATAACCATTTATATTTCTTGAACTATCGATTATTAAACCTAATGGTAGAGCTTGTTCGTTAAGAATTAATGAACCAGCAGAAAGCTTTTGAGAGCTGTGTGGAAGATTTACCGAAACTAAATTTCCATAAAACTTCATATCAACTCAATCGTTAAAATAAGAAGTTTCTCTATCGTAAGATGTTAAATGTCAAGAATCATTAACTTTGAAATTTAATTCAGGATCACGTGGATTTCTGCCTAAAATGTTTTTATTTTCATTTTCGTTTTTATTTCAACGATAATTATCATTATAATAAATATTATTACTTAATGTATTAAAAATTTCTACTCATTCTTCTTGATACTGTTGTCTTTTTATTAATGGAGATATATTGTAACCAAAACTATAAATAGCATCTGGTTTAAAACTATATTCATAATCTTTTAAATATGTGTTAATTAGCGAATTCACTTTTTCACCCGATGATTCACGTGAAAGATCACGAATTTTATTTGTGGTTTGATAATCTAAAGTAGCATATGGAATTGTTTTATTGTTCATTAAATAAATAGCTTGATTTTCTGGATGTTCAAACCGTTCAATACTTTCATTAACTTCGGTAATAGCAGATATTATTTTTTGTTTGAATTCTTGTGATTTTGAAGAGTCTTTATTATCTGATAATGTATCTAAATCTAGATCCATTTCTATAATTGCAAAATTAGCAAAATAGTGGCCATATTCTGCTGGCACTGCCTTTTGATTCATAAAATCTTGAGCTAAATAAAAATTTCTAAGAGTAATTTGTGAATTATCAAAATTATTTTCATAAATTTTTAAATTATTGTCATGTTTACCAAAAAAATTGTCATAATAAGGATCTTTAGTTCAAGAAAAACTATATTTTAAAGGTTTATATCGTTCTAATTTTTGAGGCTGTTGGTAAACTTGATAATCCTTTTCTGAAAATAAATTTAGAGCTGTATTGTAATTAGTTGCAAAAAAGAGTTTGAATTTATTATTTTTTTCATGGGCATAATCAAATAATCAAACAGTTCCAGCTTTTAAAACTGTAGATTTTCCATTTTCTTCTTTTTGAGTATTATCTTCTAAATATAACCTTAGGAGAAATGTACGATTGTTAATAGATTGAATATATTGATCATTATTTTTTAATTTAGTTCCTGTAGGGGCATTGCTAGGATCTAGTTCAACTCTTTCTTGCTTCTTAGGTTCAGAATTACTTGCTTGATTTGAATCTTTTGGATTGATATTTGTAGTTAATTTATCTTTAATTCTAGGGGTAATAGTGTCATTTTTTGTGTTTTTAGTGCTGTTTTGATAATTGGTTTTTGGCATTCTAAAACCCAAATCTTGTTGAGATTCTTTTAATGAATTTAGAACAGTATTTTGACTTTGAAATGAATTATTTGTATTACATGCAATTAAACCAATTGGTAAAAAAGAACTAAAAACAAGCATTATTTTCTTAATCTTAACCATATTGATATTAATTATAACTTTTTCTTTAGTTAAATAAAACAAGAATATTTAAATCTGATATAAACTAACTTAACCAAACATAAAATTAAAACATCTTTAAAATAAGATGTTTTAATTCTTCTAAGAAATTTCTAAATTGCTCTTAATTATTTTAAATCAGCTAATTCACCACCAAAAATTGCTGTTTTGTAATGTTTTCCATATACGCTTACTAAAGTTTTTCGATAGTTCTCGTTAATTAAATCGTATTCTCTATTTGGTAAATTTTTAGAAGTTTCAAATTTTAGGGTAAATGGTTGAATTTGTATTTTTAGTTTAAATTTATCGTCTCATAATTTTTGACCTTCTGTTCTTTTTCCGCTTACCACACCAATAGGAAGACCTTGTTCATTAACAACTAGTGAACCTAATGAAATGTCATCTGAGTGATTTTGAATAAAAAGTGAGTATGAGTAATCGCTTCCACCTCATATTTCAAATTTTAAATCTCCAACTTCCTTACTAGGACCTAATTTATCTTTTTCTGATTCGGAAACATTATTAACATTGACAATTTGACTTCTGATTGGATTTGTGTATCCAAAGTTATACACAAATTCTGGTGCTAATGTATATTTTTCCTTTTCAAAATATTCTTTTATTATGCGATCTATTTCCAATTTGTCAGTTTGTTTACTTAAATGATTTAAATTTTGTACCGAACTATAATCTAAAGTAGCGTATGGAACTGATTTGTCATTAAATAAGTATTCATGTTGAGCATCTGCTTGCTTAAATCTTATGATGCTTTTATTAACTTCATTAATTGCACTGATAATTTTTGCTCGTAATTTTAAATCATTATCATTTTTAGATAATTGATCTAGATCAATATCCATTTCTACCACGGCAAAGTTTATGTTTTTTGGATAATTACCATTTTGAACTATATCACGTTGTAGCATAAAATTTCTTATCATTACAGATTTTTCTTTAATTAAAAATTTCTTTTCAATTCATTTTCCTATTTTAGCTGTTGGTGAAGGATCATAAGCATCTTCTGATCAACCTAAAGTAAAAGATATAGGTGTATATTGATTTAGTCTGTCAGTTTGTTGATAATAGTTATAATCATCTTCACTAAAAAATCTCGAAGCATTGGTGTAACTACTTCCAAAGAATAATTTAAATTTATTTTTACTAATACGAGCATAGTCTAGTAATCAAATATTTGCACCATCATTGTGCAATGTTGATTCTTTTTTAGATTCTGAAGTTTCTCATAAATAAAAAGTTCTATTTTTTATCGCCTGGATATATTCATCATTATTTTCTAAATAAGTGTTTTTATTAACTGTGCTTAGTTCAAGTTTAGGATAATTTGTTTCTTGATCTGGTTCAGAAGTTTTTGATGGATCTGAATCTGGGTTACTTGGTGATTGTTCTTTTTGTAATTCTGGATTTGGATCTTGTGCAGATTCAGATGGATTTTGGTCGTTTTTTGAAACGTTTTCATAACCACAACTGATCAAACCAATTGGACCCATTAAAGATAAACTGATAAATATTTTCTTGATTATTTTCATATTTTTCCTAATTAATAATATTTTACAAGAAACAGTGATTTATTATTTATTTTCATTAAAAAATCAAACATGTTATTAACAACATATTTGATTTTGATTATCTAAAATTTACTAACTGTCCACCAAAAATTGCTGTTTTAAAATCTTTTCCATAAACATCATTCAAGCGTGAGCGATATGATACTTTTTGATGTGGATATAATTTACTTGATGTATGATCAATTAGATTATAAGCTTGAATTGTAGATTTAGTATATGGTGAGAAAATAGGTTGGTTTAATGAAAAAGGTTGAAAGAGAACAGTACTAATTTTTGAATCATTGTTAATTGGTTGACCATGTTGATTAGTTAGAGTTAAATGACCAAGCAATAATCCCACTGGAAGTGCTTGTTCGTTTAAAATTAACGAGCCAGATGCTCCTGGTTTTGGACCATTTTGAGTTTGGAAACTATCTAAAAATCCATAAAATTTCATCGCTACTTGATTGTTAAAATATTGCGAATCTTTATCGAATGGTCTAAAATGGAAATTATCATTAATTGAAAAATTAAGTGATGGATCAGTTTTATCTGGTCCTAAAGTGTCTTTTTGTGAATTTTGAATTGATTTATAAATTTCTAATCCACCTTTACCAGACGATGGATAACCAAAACTATATAAGTTTTGTGGAGCTAGTGCATATTGATAAGTACTTAAATATTGATTTAATAAATTACTTAACTCGTTTGGAGTAGAGTATTGAGATCATTTACCAATGTTTCTTACGGTTGCATAATCTAATGTTGCGTAAGGAAGTGATTTGTTATTTAGTAAATAAGTATTTTTATCATTAGGTTTTTTAAATCTAGCAATACTTCTATTTAATTCATTAATAGCACCTTCGATTTTAATAATTAAATTTCGTGCACTAATATTATTAGATGATAAATATATATCATATAAAGCGTTTAAGTCTACATCCATTTCAATTACAGCAAAATCAGCAAAATATGGTCCATATTCTGCTGGCACTGATTGTTTATCCATGAAGTTTTGAGCTAAAAAGAAGTTTCTAAAGGTTATTATTTGACTATCAAATCCAATTCTAGCACTGTATCAATTATATGAATCTAATTCAGGAGTTGAATCGTATGCATCTCCAGCTCAGGTTAGTTGAAAATTTTGAGGAATGTATTTTTGTAATTTTTTTGGTTGTTGATAAATTTTATAATCTCTTGAGGAAAATAAATTCGAAGCAACGTGATAATTGGTCCCGAAATATAATTTAAATCTTCCTTTTTGAATATGCGCATAATCTAATAATCAAATAGTTCCGCTAGTAGTTATTTTTTTTGTAACAGTTAATTTTTCAGGATCAAATTCATCATACGATCATCTCAACGAAAAAGTTCTTCGCTTAATTGACTGGATATATTGATCATTATCTTTTAAATATGTACTTTTGTCAGCTATACTTGGAGTGAATTTAGCTAAAGTTTCAATTTGTTTTGGAGAAACAGTTTCAGGCTTTGGCTTTGGCTTTGTTGCATCAGATTGTTTAGGAACAGGTGGTTGGGGTTTAGGTTTAGGGTGAACAGTTTCAATTGGTTTTACTGGAGCATTTACAACTGGCTTGGGTGTTGGTTTAAGCTTAGCAGGCGTTAGAACACTTGGAGTAATTATTTTTGATTTTACTGGTTCAGGATTTGGAGTAGAACTTGGAACTGAAATAGGTTTATCTTCGACCTTAGGTCCGCTTGGTTTTGGCTCTGAATCATTTTCCTTAACACTATTATTATTATTATTATTAATTGAACTATCTGACTTATTTACAGGTTGCTCTTGTTTAGGTCTTTCATCCTTGGATTCATCGATTGGTACTATTTTAGAATTTTCAGGATTTGAAGAATTTTGCTGATTATTATCATTATTATCAGATTGTATTTTGGTTTCTGGTTGCTGGTTTTTTTGTTCTTTGGGAGGATTAATTGGTGGAGTTAAAACAGGTTCATTAATTTGAACCTGATTATTTAAATTACATCCTATTAAACCGATCGGTAAAACAGAACTAAAAACAAGTAAGAATTTTTTAAATTTCAACACAACATGGTAATTATAGCTTTTTATTTAAAAATTTTCGAAAATGGATTTTTTCAATAAAAAACACACTTTTTTTTAAAAAAATGTGTGTTTTGAGTGTAAATAAAACTAATTTTTTTGTCTAATTTTGTATTCTTTAGTCGCTTTATCTTTTACAACTTCAAAAAGTGCGCCATTTGCTCAGAAAGATGTTTTATCAGCAGCTTCTTCATTGGTTTCACAATGAACAGGCATTACATATGTTCCGCCTTTTGATTCAGGAAGAATATGGTGAATATTTCAACAAAATTGCGAATCAAAGTTACCGTATGCTGATCTTTTAATTTTTCTTCCTGCAAAATCATAGGCCTCTTCTCTGTTGCCAAATTTATTTTGCCAAACTTTTTCTTTATTCATAAAAAATCTCCTTTATAATTTCTGCTTTTGTATTTATCAAACGAAAAAGCATATTTATATTTAATAGTTTTTAAACAATCAATCTAAAAAATTAATTGATTTCAAGATAAATCTGTTAATCTATTTTATCTTGCTCTAAATTAATTTTAAATACATAAAAAATTATATATTTTTTCGAATTTATATTTTTTCGTCCACAATTTTATGGTATTTTGGTTATTTTGCATTTTTGTATTCTTATTAATTCATCATCGTTTCATAAGTTTTACATACTACCTTTAAACAGAAATTTACTTTGCAATGTATTGACTATTAGCAAAATTTAGACTAATTTTAATAAAATTAATAATGAAAGGAATTAAATGAAAATAACAAGTTTATTTAAAAATGAAGATACCATTTTTATTGATAAAGAATTTATCTCAAAAAATGAAGCTATCTTGTTTTTAAGTCAAGAATTAGAACAGAAAAAATACGTTTCTAATGCTAAACAAGCGTATCAACTTTTTAGAGAACGTGAAAATCAAGGTTCAACCGGAATTGGTGATAAAATTGCAATGCCACATATTGGATCAGAAATTGTGCTCAAAAGTACTTTAATCTTTGCTCGAGTTAAAGAACTTAATTGAGAATCGCTCGATGGGCAAGATGTTAAGTACATTTTTGGAATTGTCTTATCAGATAATGAACGTGAAAATGCTCATTTAAAAATTATGCAAAGATTATCCCAATTATTGCTTAATCAGCAATTTAAGAAAGATTTAGATCAAATTAGTACTCCAAAAGAATTTATTCAACTAATTGATCGCTATGAGGCAGAGATTCAAGCTAATCAAGCGAATAATTTAACTAGCTCGTATGATATAGTAGCAGTAACTGCTTGTCCTACTGGGATTGCCCACACTTTTATGGCTAAGCAAAAATTATATGAACAAGCTCAAGAAATGAATGTTTCAATTAAAATCGAAACTCAAGGAGCTGATGGAGTTGATAATAAATTAACAGATCAAGAAATTGCTAATGCCAAAGGAATCATTTTGGCAGTGGATCGTGAAATTGAAAAATCACGTTTTGCTAATAGTGATAATGTGCTTGAAATTTCAACCCAAAAAGCTATTCATAAACCACAAGAACAAATTAATAAAATTCTAAATAGACAAGGAGCTAAACTTCAAGGAGTTACTGTAAATACTGATAATACTCAAGCGGCTATGACCTTTGATGGATTTGCCGGTAAAATGTGGCGTTCATTAATGTCAGGAATCTCACATATGCTTCCATTTATTATCTTTGGTGGAATCATGCTTGCCATTGGATTTGTCATTGATATGATTATTGGAGCGGCAAATTCAAGAGATTTAAACTCTGCAGACTTTTTAAAAAACTTTGGATTTAATTATTCAGCTTCCAACCTAGTCTTTTCAATTGGTAAAATTGCTCTTGGACTAGCTGTACCAGTGCTAGCAGCTTATATTACTTATGCTCTAGTAGGACGTCAAGGATTGCTGCCTGGATTTGTGATTGGAGCTATTGCTAGTGGGCAATTATCTAAAACTTACAACTTTTTAGCTCCAAGTATTGCTAGCTCAGGAGTTACAAACCCTGATGGGTTCTTAGGAACAGGCTCAGGGTTTGTCGGAGGAATTTTTGGTGCTTTTTTTGCCGCAACTATGGTTATAGTTTTTGCTAAATACATTTTTGGTAAATTACCACAAACCATGCAAGGAATCAAAAATATTCTCTTTATTCCTTTATTTGGAACTTTAGCAATTTCAATTTTATTTTGAGCAGTAAATATTGTTCTTATTTACATTAATTTAGGATTGGTTTTATTCTTACAATTATTCCAAGGAAAACCTTATTTAGCTTGATTGCTTGGATTAATTTTAGGAATTATGATGGCCACAGATTTAGGTGGGCCAATTAATAAATCAGCTTATATTTTCGGTACCTTATCAATTGCTTCAAGTGGTCCAAGCGGAAGTGTGGCTATGGCAGCAGCAATGATTGCTGGAATGGTACCACCACTTGGAATTTCGCTTTCAATGTTTATTAGTAAGAAGTTATGATCAAGAGAGGATCGTGAAGCTGGTAAAGTCTCAAATATTCTCTTTGGACTTTCGTTTATTTCAGAAGGAGCTATTCCTTATACATCGAAAAACCCAAAAGTACTTGTCCCTGCTAATATTGTAGGTGGAGCTGTTGCTGGATTAATTTCAGCAGCTTTAGGAGTATCAATTATTGCTCCTCACGGTGGAATTTTTGTAGTCTTTCTAGCTAAAAGTACTTTAGTAAATGGTATTGGATCGCAAATTGGACTAGGAATTTCATTCTTTATTCTCTCATTAATTGCAGGAACATTAGCTTCAACCGGAACCATTTGATTGATGAATTATATTAACCGTAAAAACTTAAGTTGAACAAGTAAATTTAAGTTTAAAAAAGATCACCCAACAAAGGCAGTGAAATAGTGATTTATACATTAACGCTCTCGCCATCGGTGGATTTATTAATTAATTCAAATGAGTTTGAATTAGAAAAGGTTAATCGTTATGAACAATTTGCAATGCTACCAGGTGGAAAAGGTTTAAACGCTAGCGTGATTTTAACACGCCATGGATTTGAAAACAAAGCAATTACACTCTTTGATAAACAAACATTTGCTCAACTTGAGACCATTTTTAAAACTGAAAAGTTAGAAATTATTAATATTGCTCTTGAACAACAAACACGAATTAATATTAAATATTACGGAAAAACTACTATCTTTGAACTTAATGGTCCTAGGGCACAAGTTACTAATGAACACTTTGAGCAAGTTTTAAATATTGTTAAAACTTTAACTCAAAACGATGTTTTAATGTTAATGGGAACTGCTCAAGAAACACAATTAATACAGATTTTACAAATCTGTATGCTACAAAAAGTTAAAGTAATTTTAGATGTAGAAAGTGATAACTTTTTACAATTACTTGAGTATAAACCATTTTTAATTAAACCAAATAAGCAAGAGCTTGAAAAAATCTTTAAAGATCAAGATTTTAATTCTAAAACAAATTTAATTAAAGCAATGAGAAAATTACAAGCATGTGGTGCAAGTAATGTGATTGTTTCGCTTGGTGAACGAGGTTCATTTTTACTTACTGATCAAAATGAAATTTATAATGCTCAAAACATCACTCAAATTAGGATAGTTTCAGCTACTGGAGCTGGTGATACATTAATTTCTATGTTTGGAGCTAATTATTTAAGTACGCAAAATGCACATAATTCGCTTCATTGAGCTAGTGCAGCAGCTACTGGAACCGTTCAAAGTGCTTGATTAAGCGAACAAAAATTAACCTTATCAAATTACGATTTTATTCAAGTTAATAAGGAATAATTTTAGATAAAATACTCTTTTAAAAGAAACTATAAAAATCACTAATACCTGTTAAATGTGAGTATTAGTGATTTTTATAATATAAAATTATTTAAATTTAAAGACTTTTAGGAAGATCTTCATATTCATATTGTGGTGGATTTTTAAAATATAGCAAAGTGTTTTCGTATGAGTTTAAATCTAATCTAAATTGTTTTCTTCATTTATGTTCTGAATTGCGTTCTAAAAATAAGTCAACATCATCTTCAAGTTCGTATGTTTTTCCTTTTTGATCTCGATGTTCCGAATAATCAAATCAAGTTAAATCAACAATTTTTCAACGATTATCAATAAAGACTTCGTTTCAGGCGTGATATCCACTCGATATTATTGAGCTTGAGCTTCCAAAGTATGCTCCTCCAACAATTCTCACAGGAATGTTTAAAATGGTAAGGGCAGCAGCTAAGTTCATGCTATATCCAACACACTGAATTTCAGGATCGTTGCTGAAAAATTGAGTTGGATTATAAAATCCATATCCATTGTAATTATAATGAACTCCTTTTGGCGCACTAAGATACAAAGAATTTGAAACAATATAATATGAGATTGCCTTTATTTTGGTTTGAGTGTCTCAATTTTTGTTGATGATTTTAGGCAAAATTTCTTTCCAACGATTAAATCACCTTTTGTATTCTGGAATTGGATTAATTCAAGGATCTTTACCTTGTTTTAGGGATTCTTCTTTTGTTATTGAAGTTGTTTTATCATAATAAATTTTTCCTAATTTTGGATCATTTTGCTCAAATCGAGTATGTTTAGGAGTAATTAAATCACTGTCAAGAGTTCGGTAAAGAGCTTCAGAAAATAGATTCGGTTTGACAAATAATAAATCATTGTAAATATTTGCATATTCGAAAACATAATTGTAAGTTTTAACATCAGCATATTTTTGATATTGATTAAATTTATCAAAATCAAAATTAGCAATCGAACTATTCTTTCAATATTTGTAATATTGATCACCCAATTTTACAATTCCGCGACCTTGGGATTTTTTAACTGCAAATTTATATTTCAAATTAAGTTGATTTATATTTTTAACAACTTCTTTTATCTGATGAGATGAACTATTAATTTTGGTTTTATTTTGTGGGTTTATCACATCTTTATAAGTGACTTTATCAGGATTTTGTGGATTAAACGATCAAAGATCAGAATATTTATCTGGAGCAAAATTGATCTGTCTTTTAATGTAATCGCTAATAACTTTGTTAGCTTGGAATTTTGGAGTTATTTTTAAAGATTGAATATCTTTATCTTCAATTTTGCTAATTTGTTCATTAGATTTAACAAAAATTCAATTTCACCGTTTATAGTATTTTAATCAACTAGCAACATATTTATCATTAATATTAACTCGTCAAAAATTACCACTATAATATTTGCTTGGTTCTAAAGAAAAATTATTATTTTTATCAATCCCTCATTGAAAAAGAACAAATTGATTTGGATTATTTTTATAGTTATATAAAATTTTCTTGAGTCTTTCGAGTGGTTGTAAATAATAAGGATACTTTTGATATAAATCAATTTGTTCTTGTAATTTAATAATATAAAAATCTCTTAATAGTTTTTCAAGTTTGTCTTGAACATCTGTTTTTTCAAGGTTTTTTGATATTGACTTAAGCTTTTGAGTTCATTTTTTTGTCTCTTCATTCGAAGAAAATAATTGATCAAACTCTAAAAAAACTTTTTGGTATTTATGAAAATTATCAAATAAAATTTGAAAGTTTGAGTTGATTATTTGTGAATAATCAATTGAAGTTTTAACTTGATTAAGTTTATTGATAAATATATTTAAATATGTTAAAAATTCTTTCGATATTGGAAGATTTTTGCTCTGTGAAATAATTTCAGCAAGGTTATGTTTAATGGATTGTAAATTCTCTTTTTGTTCTTTAAGGATAGTTAGCTTAGGTGTAGGGGTATTTATTTTTTCTGAAATTTGGGGCTTTGATAGGTTTGAGGTTTTTGGGATAGCAGGTGCTGGATCTGATTTTTTTGTTTCTTGCTTTGGTTGAGTAGCCTTTTCAGGGTTATAGATGTTAATGGTCTGATTTCGGCTCTTTTGTTCGGCTCTTTTGTTCGGCTCTTTTGTTCGGCTCTTTTGATTCATTTTTCAAAGGAGCAATGATTGATGAATTAGGATTTTGCATTGGTTTAGTTTTGTGATCGGGGTGCGAATTTAAAACTTCTGCATTTGATTGAATTTGATTATTTAAATTACATCCTATTAGATTGATTGGTATAAAAGAAATAAAAACAAGCGATAATTGTTTCATCTTTAACATAGTATATTAATTATATAATAAGCTTTTTTAGTCCAGAAATAAGAAAGGCAAAAAATAATATCCACAATTTAAGCTGATTTTAGTTATATAAATATACTTTTGTCTTTAATTAGTTCTAACAATACACATTTTATGATAATTAAGCTTCCTAAAATTTAGACAAAAATAATGTTGCTTATATTTAACTTTAATAAAGATTCTAAATTTTTATTATTTTATATATCACCAATAAGGTGATATATAAAAGAGATAAGTTTTGGACAATATATAAAAAGTAAAAATTTTTGGTTATTTTTCCATATTTTATGAAAAAAATTCAAAATTTTTTATTTTTTTAAAATAAGTGGGTTTTTATGTTGTAAAATAATGGTGGATAGTGGGGGGAAGTGGTATGTACGGACAACACACTCGAGCAATCGATGACAAGAACCGCGTGGTACTTCCAGCGGCTTATAAAGATCAACTTGGGACTAGTTTTTTTATCACTCTTGGGTTTGATAAAAACTTTGAACTCAGAAGTGTTGAAAACTTTAATGCGTACACCAAGAAACTTCAAAACAAATCTCAATTTAATTCTAAAGTTAGACACTTAACCAGAATTATCATGAGTAATGTCGTTGAAGTTAACCTTGATAAACAAGGTCGAATTTCACTCCCTAAGTTTATTATTGATAAACTTTCTATCCAAAAAGAAGTTGTTTTTGTAGGAAATGGTTCAATTATTGAACTTTGATCTAAAGAGGCTTTTCAAGAATTTGAAAATCTTTTTCAAGATGGTGATCTAGCAAAATTAGCTGAAGAAATTTCAAAAATGGAAGATAATGAATAATAAATTACATTATTCAGTTCTTCTGAATGAAACAATTTCTCAATTAAAAATTAAACCAAATGGCATTTATGTTGACCTCACATTGGGAATGGGAGGTCATTCAGAAGCTATTTTAAAGAAACTTTCAAACGGCAAGTTATATTGTTTTGATAAAGATGATTTTGCGCTTAAATATGCAAAAAATCGTTTAAGTCAAGCAGGCTCGAATTTTGAGTTAATTAAAAGTGATTTCCAGAATATAAAATCTCAATTAGCTCAAAGAGGAATTGCTGCTGTTGATGGTATCATTGCTGATTTAGGCATTTCTTCCCCTCAGGTCGATAATTCTGAGCGAGGCTTTAGTTATAATAAGAATGCTAAATTAGATATGCGTATGGACACATCTCAAGCTTTGAGTGCATGAAATGTGGTTAATCAATACAGTGAGCAACAATTAGCCCAAATTCTATGAGATTATGCTGATGTAAAACTCTCCAAAAGAGTTGCGAAAGCTATTGTAGAAAATCGGCCAATTGAAACAACATTAGAATTGGTTGATGTGATTAAACAAGCATATCCAGCTAAATTAATTCGAGAAAAAAATCCTTCCAAAGCCATTTTTCAAGCCATTCGGATCGAAGTTAATAATGAACTAGAATCATTAAAACAAATGTTAATTGATGCAATTGATTTGCTCAAACATGATTCTGTTCTTGCTATAATAACTTTTCACTCAATTGAGGATAAAATAGTAAAAAACTTCTTTAAAAATCTTATCCAAGATAAAACTCCGGCTAAACTACCAATCATAATTCAAAAAGATTACATAGCCAAGCAAATTTACCCTTCAAATGAAGAGATTCAACAAAACAAGCGTTCACGAAGCGCTAAACTAAGAGTGTTATATAAAAAATAATTGAAAGGAGCATTGTGCAAAGATTATTTGGTAATTTTCACATCTCAAGAAATCAAATTGCTTTTGATTTAGTTGAACAAGTAACTGGCAATTACTTGATTCACACCCAACCAGAGCTCAAAGTTACTAAACCAAGTAATGTGAGCGATGTTAAAAAGTTGCTCAAAGAGATTGACAAGCAACTTTCATTATTTAATAATAAACATCTTAGTATTAATGTCATTATTGATGATTCACAATTTGAAGAACTTAATGTTAGTTTACTCAAAACTACTCTTGAAAACGAAGATATTGATATGTTAGACCATGCTCAAGTGGCAATTGAGCAGTTAATTGACAAACAAATTGAACAATTTATTAAGCTCAATAATGTTCAATTAGTTGGAACTAAAGTAACTTATGAATATTTATTGTATAAATCAAACGGTCAAATTAAGGTTTATCATGTATTTCCAAGAGGTAAAAAATTTACTAAAATAATAGCAAAAACTTCTTTTTGTTACCAAAAATACAGTTCAAAATATAATCAAATTCTCTCGCTTTTTGGTGCATTAAAAGCTGATCAAATTAATTTGATGTTAACCAGTCAAGTTAATTCAGCTATGTTAAAAAATGAGCAGGGAGTTCATTTATCAATTGAAAATAACCACGAATGTACTTTATTAAAATTAATTTATAATGGAGCTATTATTAGCTATAAAAAATTACTAGTGGGTACTGATAATTTAATTCATAAAATAGCTCTTGAACAAAATATAAGTATCAAAAATACTCTTAATAAAGTTAAATATATTATTAATCAAAATGATAATACTCAAATTTGAACTGACCAAAATTTAAGTGAAGCACATGTTTATTTAAAAATGTATGCTGATTTTTTAGAACAAGAAATGAAGAAATTTGTTTCACAAAAGTATATTAGTCCTGAAAAATTAAACACTCTTTCTTTTAGTGGCGAATCAGATTGAATGAATAATTATTTTGAGAAAAAATACTTTTTACCTTCAAATTTAGGTTTTGTCACTCTATGAAAACAGCAAAACACTTCACTAAGCAATAAGCTTCAAAAAACACAAGAACCAATTACTATCAGCGTTATGGAATTTTTAAAAGATTTCATTTTAAAAGAACATAACACTGTTAATACCATATCAAGTCATTATGACTTCAAACATACCAAAAAGCAAAGATTTCTCCTTTTTAGAGAATTATTTGCCAATTGAAAACTAATATAATAAGGAGAAAATATGTACGACGAATTGCATGCAAATCAAAAGAAAATTGAAAATGCAAACCAAGAAAATCAGGAAATTATTGATCGTAATACCGCTGGAATTGTCTTAAAAGTTATTGGAGTTGGTGGTGCAGGAAACAACGCCATTCAAATGATGAATAAAGAGCAGTTCAAAAATGTTGAATTTATCGTTGCAAATACTGATGCTCAAGCCCTAGCTTCAAATGACTGTAAAATCAAAATTGCTTTAGGTAAAGATAACCGTGGTTTAGGAGCTGGTTCTGATCCTGAAGTTGGAGCTAAAGCCGCTAAAGAAAGTTTATCAGAAATCCAAGAAAAAATCGGTGGTGCTGATGTGGTGATTATCGCTGCCGGACTTGGTGGTGGAACCGGAACAGGTGCTGCTCCAATTATTGCTGAAGCAGCTAAAAATAATGGAGCTTTAACAATAGCAATAATTACAACTCCATTTGACTATGAAGGTCCAAAAAGAAGAAGATATGCTAATGAAGGAATTCAAAAACTTGCTGAAGTTGTTGATTCATACATTATTTTATCGAATAGTAAATTAAGTAGAAGCTATGGTGATGTGCCAATTAGTGACTCATTAAAATTATCTAACATCTCATTAAAAAATATTATTTTAGCAATCCATGATGTCTTATATAGAATTGGAACTATTAATATTGATTATGCCGATGTGAAGAAAATGTTAACTAATGGTGGTTTATCAATGGTTGGAATTGCTACTGCTGTAGGTAAAGATCGTGCTGAAAAAGCCGTTGAAAAAGCTTTTGAACAAAAACTGTATGAAAAACCAATCACAAAAGCTTCAAGAATGATTATCAACGTGCAAACAGATAGTAAAGCAACTCTTAACGAGATTGATCGTGCTGTAGACCGTGTATATAAGTTATTCCAAGCTTCTAGAGATAGTGAAGAAGGTGGAATTGATACAATTATTGGATATGAACAAGTTGAACTAAAAGATAATGGTGAATTATTTAAAGTTTCAATTATTGTGACTGGAAGCAATGATCGAAATGCTAAAGAAATTATACAACCAATTATTCACGATAATGACGCTATTTCATTTGCTGAAGCTCAATACAATGAATTTAAACAACAAAAAAATTCAGCAACAATAAGAAGTGATGAACAAATGGTGTTTAATAGCTATTCAGCTGCTTTACACCGTAAAGAAGCTCAAGCACAAGAACCAATTCAAGCAGATATGTCAGGTGATTCAAAGAACGATCCAACACATACTGTGGTTACTAAACAAACTGAAATAGTACATGAAGTTGAATATCGTCCACTCGATCAACAAACCCAAACACAAGAATATAATTTCAATAATTATTTCGAAGAACCTTCAGACGAATTACCTGAAGAACTAGAAAAACTTGAAAATGTTTTCGGAGAACAAAGAACTACCAATCAAGAAAATTCGCAGACTAGTTCACACTATTCATATAGCGAAAGAACTTCTGAATATTCTTCAAATGGAGAAACTAGAGAAGTTAATGATTTTCTTTCATACCCTCAAGCAGGTGACCAAGAAAAAAAGTATCAAGGTGAGAAATCTTCAAAAAATTTAAAAAATAATTCAGATGATTGATACTAAAAAATGAAAGATTGATGTCTTAGAAAATCTATTTTTAGATAAGTCGAATGATTGATTAAATTGATGTGGATTTCCACAAAATAAGCTTAAATTAGTTTTAAAAAACTTAATAATAAGCAAAAAATCAATAATAAAGAGTAAGAATATTAATTCTTACTCTTTTTAATTATTTTCATTGGGTTATCTTATTCAACTTTAGAATTGGATCATAAAGCTGAATAATAACCATTTTGTTTGATTAATTGAGCATGATTTCCACGTTCAATAATACTTCCATCTTTAAGGACTAAAATTAGATCTGAATTTTTAATAGTTGACAAGCGGTGAGCAATGACAAAGCTAGTACGCTTAGAAACAAGTTTGTCCATTGCTTTTTGAACCAGCTGTTCGGTTTTAGTGTCAATACTTGATGTTGCTTCATCTAAAATGACCACGGGAGCATCTTGATAAGCAGCTCGGGCAATTGATATGAGTTGACGTTGTCCTTGTGATAATTCGCTTCCACCATCAAATAAAATAGTGTCATAATTATGTTTGAGATTATTAATGTAATATGAAATATTAGCTGTATCAGCACTTGAATACATTAATTGCTCTTGGATTGTATCAGCTCCATAAGCAATGTTGTGACGAATGGTTTCACTGAATAAATGTGTATCTTGAAGTACCATAACAATTCCTTGACGAAGCGAACTCTTATCAATATCTTTAAGATTAATATCATCAAAGTACACATCACCACCTTGAATTTCATAAAAGCGATTTAGTACATTAGTAATGGTAGTTTTTCCTGCTCCAGTTGGACCAACTAAAGCAATTTTTTGACCTGGATATGCTATTAATGAAATGTTTTTTAAAATTAAATTATCATCACTATATCCAAAAGACACGTTTTTAAATTCAATTTTTCCTTGTGTAGGTTGATAATCAAAATCACCTTGAGCTTTTGGGATTTTTCAAGCATAATTGCTGAATAAATCTTCAATATCTTTTTCAATTATATTTCCTTGTGAATCTTTGGTAATTTTAACTAATGTGACTTTTCCTAGGTTAATTTCAGGCTCTTGATCAAGAATATCAAAAACTCTTTTCGAACCAGCTATAGCTGTAATAATCACGTTTGATTGCTCGGCAACTGTAGAAAGAGGAAAGGCAAACGAACGTGAAAATTGTGAGAACGAGAATAAAACTCCAACACTAAGACCAAAAAACGCTTGAGCTTTTGGACTGGAAATAATCACTCCACCAATAATTGATACAATAGCAAAAGTAATTAATCCTAAATTAAACGCAATTGGAAATAATAAATTGGAAATGCGATTTGCTTTCTTTTCAGCATTATAATAAGCATTATTGATTTTTTCAAATTTTTCCACTGATGAATCTTCTTGATTAAAAGTTTTAACTACTTTTAAACCACTAAAAATTTCTTCAGAAAATCCAATAATTTTTCCATTTAACTCTTGTCGTTTTTTAAAATATTTTCCTGAACGTTGACCTAGAGTTTTCATAGCATATAAAATAACACACACAAGAACTAAGGTAATTAAGGTTAAAATTCAACTTAACCACATCATAATAACAAACGAAATAATAAGAGTTACAATAGCATTAATTGTGATCGGAATTGATTTAGAGATAAATTGTCTTAACGTGTCAATATCACTAGTATAACGTGATAAAATCTCACCTTTTTGATTTTGATCAAAAAATTTAATTGGCAATTTTTGTGAATGAACATATAAATCCATTCTTAATTTGGCCATAGTTTTAAAGGTGATTTTAACAATAATTCATTGATATAAAAAGTTAAACGAAACTCCAGCTGTATATAAAACTACACCAAGAGCCATCATTGAATAAAATCTAAATCACCAGTTTTGATCATCTTTGATGTCATTTCATGAAAAAACTCCACCTGTTTTTGGATTGGTTAATAATCCATCAATAAGGATTTTTCCTAAAAAGACTTGATTAAAAAGCAATCCTACGTTTGATAAAAGGATCAAAACTAGTACTACACTCATTATAAATTTGTGTTCTTTTCACACTAAATTAATTAACCTAAAAAAGAACTTTTTCTTTTCTGCATAACTTAATTTAATAGTTGGGGTATTTTTAAAACTATCTTTCCCTTGAAAATTAATCCTCATTGATGCCTCCTGCGTTTAATTGAGCATCATAAATTGAACGATAAAATTCATTATTATTAATTAAATGTTCATGATCTCCTTGAGCCACTATGCTCCCGTGGTCAATAACAAGAATTTGATCAGCTTGAATCACTGATGAGATTCTTTGAGCAATGATAATCTTAGTGCAGTCTTTAATTGAATGAGTCAAAGCTTGTTGAATATGATTTTCAGTTTTAGTATCAACAGCTGAAGTAGAATCATCTAAGATTAAAATTTTCGGTCTCTTTAATAATGCTCTAGCAATGCAAAGACGTTGCTTCTGTCCACCTGAAAAATTACTTCCAGATTGTGAAACAATTGTATCGAGTTTATTTTCAAGACTCATCACAAAATCTAAAATTCCGGCCTGTTCACAAGCTTGATAAATTTGCTCATCACTGGCTTTTGGATTTCCTCATTGTAAATTTTCGCGAATAGTGCCACTAAAAAGACTATTTTTTTGAAGTACAACAGATACTGAATCTCTTAATGAGTGAATGTTATAATCTTTAACATTATGACCATCAACAAGCACTTGTCCTTGAGTAGCATCATATAAGCGACCAATTAGCGAAATTAATGATGTTTTTCCAGCTCCAGTACGTCCAACAATCCCTAAAGTTTGGCCTGTGGCAATGCTAAAATTAAGATTTTTCAAGCTTTCACCTTTGTTACTTGAATATGTGAGTGAAACGTTTTTAAATTCGACATGTCCACTATTTATTGTAGTTAAGCCATTTAAATTTTCATCAATTGAAGGAATTTCATGAATTACTTCACTAATTCTTCGAGCACTTGGGGCTGCAATAACTATTTGTCCAATTACTCCAATAAACATAGTCACTGCCACAGATGTTTGTCAAATATATGAAGAAAAAGAAAGTAATGTTCCTGTGGTAATTACATTATTTAAAATTAAGTGGGTTCCATATCCACCCAAAAATAGTGTAGCAGCAAAAATCGGAAGCATAAAAGCAGGAACTCCTAAAACCAAACCGTGTTCAACGTAAATATTAATTTTAGTTAATTTAGCCACCCTTTCAAAAATGCTTTTAGCTTCTTTTTGTTCAGTAACGTATGATTTAATGGTCCGCATTCCTTGTAAATTCTCTTGAATTTTGTGATTTAAATCATCATAAACAACAAACATTTTCTTAAACACAGGATAAGTTTTTCATCAAATTAAACTAGTAAAAAAGATTAAAACCGGTAAAATTACCAAGAACATAAGCGATAATTGTGGACTAACGGTGATTGAAAAAACTAAATTTAAAACTAATAAAAAAGTTGCTCTGATCGGAATGCGAATCATTTGAGTAAAAGCATTAGTGATATTAGTGACATCATTACCCATCCGGTTAATGAGTGTTGCTACACTATATTTATCAATGTTTTCAAATGAAAATTTGCTTGCTTGTTTAAATAGTGCTGAGCGAATATTTTTACTTAAACCTGCTGAAGCTTTTGAACCGACAAAACCTGAACATAATCCCAGTAATAAACCTAAAAAAGCAAATAAAACTAAGAGGCCACCATATTTTAACACTTCATTTAAATTGGTAGTGTAAGTAATAGATCCACTTGCACTAACAGATTTAGCTTGCAATCCATGATCAATTAGTTGACCGATTAAATACGGTAACATGACATTTGATACAGTTTCAAGCATTACCAAGGAAATATTGATAAATGTTAAAATTCGATAACCTTTGAGTAGTTTTCAAAAAATCCATTTATTTTTTGGATATACAACTTCATCCATACAATCCTTTCTGCAGAATTAGCTCTATATATTTAATTAAATATTATATTCTTAATGGCGATATTCGTCAAATATCTTTTATTTTTCTCTATTTTTAGTGGAAAAGATTCCAGTTAATTAAAACTAGAATGAAAATACACCTAAAGTTAGTCTTTTGATCTAACGTTTAGAGTGTATTGTAGTTTGGATTGGTTAATTAATTATTGGTTGACTTGTGCATTAATTAAGATTCCTTGATTCACAAATGGTTTAGGATCATTCCCAAAGAGATTTTCGGGTAAATTTGGATAATCAATGAACGGATTTCTTAAGCCATTAAATTGATAAACAGCATTATTCCGATTGATATCAAACAAATCTACTGGATCATTAGAATCTCATTTTATATAAGTATTGAAAAAGTTTAATTGCAAATAAGGAAATGAACGGTCGAAAATATTATTGCGTCCACTATAAATATTTTTCAAATGATAAGTAATAGCAAAATATAAATAAGCTCGAGCTACATCACCTTTAAATTCATCAATTGGTTCAAAAACCATTTTGCCATTATTATCAGTTCCTAGTTTTGAGCCGTTTTGACTAGTTCATTGAACATGCGAAACAACTCCGTGGGGATAATTGGATCTAACATTATTAACTATAACATCAGTTGGTCAAACAAATTGAGCATCGCTGCGAATTGGTTCGACTTTATTAAACCAAGATTGGGGAATAATATGCTCGCGATTAATTCCATCACCTTCTTTTGATGCGTTATCTGATTTTTGATAACTAGTAAAAACGTAAGGATCTTTATCGTTTGGTTTTTCTGAATAAACATCTAAAATGGTATTATCTTTTTCAAAGTATAAATCTTTAAAGGCATTACTAGAATTATAAAAATCAGGTAATTGAGTATATTTAGTAGTTTTGGCATGTGAGTTTTGGATTTGAGTTATTTTATTAAATAATTCCATTCCTGAAAGTCCGTTTAATGATTTGTAATAATCATTATTAGGGTCATAAGTGTAAGTATATTTTTTGCTTGTAATATATGAATTCGGGACTATTTGTTTAGTGATAACTTGATTTGATGAACCGTAATTAATAACAAATGTTCGTGCTTGATTATCATAATTATAATTTAAAGTAATTGTTTGATTTTCTGAGTCAATATCACCTTGTAAATAATCATATTGATTCGAAGAATCATTAGGACTTTGATAATGAATAAATTCTATTTTAGAAATATCTAAACCATCTTTGAGTTTGATTAGTGGCAATAATTTTCCACCTGAAGCAGTTAAAGTATTAGTATTGGTTTTTCTAAAACGAATTGTATTACGCTTATTTTTTGTGTTAAAAAGCACTTCAGTTTGAATATTGTATTGAGAGATAATTTCAAAATCTGTATTGGTTGATGGTGTTTCTTTTTTTACTTCAGTTGAAGTTGATGGTTTTGAAGACTTTTCTTGAGCATAATGAATGATAAATGTTTGCGGTTCATTATTGTATTTATACGAAATAGTAATGGTTTGATCATGTTGATTAATCAATCCTTCTAAGTATTCATATTTTTTCTTTTCGTTTTTCTTATCTTGATAATGGATAAATTCTATTTTAGAAATGTCCAAACCATCTTTGAGTTTGATTAAATCAATTTGTAATCCACCTGAGGCAGTTAAAGTATTAGTATTGGTTTTTCTAAATCTCACTGTAGGACGATTCTTTCCAATACTAAATTCAACTTCATGCCGAATGTTATCAATTGATAAAATATCAAATTGAGATTTCTCGCTAATAAGCTCCTTTGTGTCTAATTGATTGTTCTTTGAAGGAGAAACCTTATCAATTGAAACAGCTCCAGAATTTGATGTGTTGCAAGATGTAAGTGCAAGTGGTAAAATACCGCTCCAAGCACTTGTTAAAAGAAAAAATATTCTTTTGAATTTCATATTTTGTAACCCCAGTAAATGTTTTAAAAAATAATTATTTATATTGAACATTATACAAAATATGTTATAAATATAAACACAAAAAATTTAAATAAAAAATATACGAATTTAAAAATTCGCGTGTTAATAATTATGAAAACTTAAAATTTCAAAATCAAATTTATATACTCATTATATAGCAAGCAATTCAAAAATCTAAATAAAAAGATTAAATATCTATGTTATTAATAACCTTATTTTTATTTTTGTTTTATAATTGCAATATATCAATATTAAAATAAATCTAGGAGTTTAAAAATGTCAAACTTATTTGATCAAAATCCAACAAACACACAAGAATTTAATCCTGCTGCTGATAATCGAACTATTAAAGTTCAAGCAGGTTTTTTTGGAAAATTCATTTTTATTTTATTACTTATTTTTTCATTTGGAATTCCTTATGTAATTAAAAAAAATAAATTCTTAGCAATGCAAAACAAAATTAACAATTCTGCTTCAGGAATTGATGTGCAACTTACTAAACGTTTTGATACGCTAACCAAACTTGCTGATGCTGTTTCAGCATACAAAAAACAAGAAGAAGATATGGTAAATCAATTCGCTCAAATGCGTTCATTAATTTACTCAAACCCAACTGCTAATGCAAGTCAAATCGAATCATTAAACAGCAGTATTTTTGGACGTTTAATTGCTGTATCTGAAAATTATCCAGATCTTAAATCTTCAAATCTATTTAGAGAATTAATGGATCAATCAGCATATTTAGAAAGAGAAATTGCGGCCGCTAGAAGAGTATACAATATGGACGTTAATGAATTTAATAGCTCAATTTTTACCTGACCAAATTCTGTAGTGGCATCTTTTGAAGGTCTTTCAACCAAACCTTTATATCAAGCCTCCGCTGCTAAAAGAGAAGATGTTAAATTTAACTTCTAATTTAAATAAGTTGGTAAAATGAAAATTATCAAAGAGTATTTAGATTTTGATACTTTTAAAAGTAAATGTGATGATAACATTTATCCGCTAGTTGTTGAGAAAGTTGAAAAATATTTTTCAGGAAGTGCTATCCAAGAATTAAGAAAAATGAAAAATGTTTTTATAACTTCCTTTGTTTTAGGGGCTTTATTATTAATTGCTTCAATATGAGGTGGAATTACCGTTCTTAAAGATTTATCAGATTCTAATAGAGCCGGTTTTTATGGTATTGTAGCTGTGTTTGCACTAGCAGTGATTTTTGCTATTATTGGCACTGTTTTTTGAATTAAGTTCACTAAAGCTAAGCAAAGAATTAATTCAAGCATTTCCAGTGAATTAGCTAAATCAGATCACATTTATGAAAAAACTTTTAAAAATATTTCTCCAGAAATTGAGTACGTAACTTCAAATAATCCTGATTTTGTTTCTAAATTAAGTCTTAATGAAAACCCTGGTTTAACTAGAATTGATTTAGAAACTATTAAACCTGATTGTCAAAATCCACCAACATTAATTTCAGCTAATCGACTTGCGACTTGATTAATTGATAATAAATATCCGGTTGAATATTACTTTTTACACTGACAATATATCGTTCAAACTAAGAACGGAGAGCGAATTTATAATGTTTATCGTGGAGCAATTAAAGTTTATACAGATTTTATGGGCGAAAAAAGTTTTGATTGAACTCTAAACACTAATAAATTTCTCAATAATAAATTATCAAGACTTTGATCTCATTTAGAAACTATTAAACTAGAAAATAATCAGTTTAATTCAACCTTTAAACTCAAATCTAATGATCGACAATCAATCTTTAGAATTTTTACTCCTTTTGCCCAAGAATTACTAGTCAAACGTGTTCGCGATAAACAAGGAATTTTATTTGATAGTTTCAAATTATTTTCAAGTAATGCACAAAAATCAGTTCTTTACGATATTACTGGTTCTGACAACTTTATGAAAATTAACGCTAAAATCAGTCTTAATAAAGATCAGGTAATTAAAAGCTATTATAGTGATATTGTTCAAGATACTTATACCTTTTATTACATGTTGTGTTTTGTTTATATCCCACTTTATTTTGAATAAAATGAATCTTTTGGGTTCATTTTTTATATAAAAACAATCCTAATGGATTGTTTTTATTCACATCTATAAGCCGTGTTCTGTACTGCTACAAGCAGTGCCAGCAATTTATCTAATGTATATACATTTTTTGACTTTGTTTGAATTCCTAGTCAAAATTCCCCTACCGTAATTTGGGTTTCTAACTCATGGAGTTTACCGCGTTTCACTTTGCTCGTCTCTGTGGCACTAGTCGTCTGGGCTTAGGTTTATTAGACCTAACATGAACACTACCACCATTGCAGGTGGTGTTAGCACGGACTTTCCTCTACATAAATGCAGCTGCTGGCCGATGTTGTAAATTAATTTTATCATATTCAAACCAAGAAAAATGCAGGTAAAATTTCTTTTTTAGTAATTTTGAGCAAAAACTTATTATTTTATCGCTATGAAGTGAAAAATCAATAAACTCTTATTTATTATCATTCCAATTCTTGCTCTGCCAGTGACGTGAGTTTATTTAACTAAATTTAATTCTCGCTCGCCAAATCAAATAACTACACAAACTCAATACAAATATAGTATCTCAGGAGCAGTAGAAAATTCAGGTATTATTTATAGCGATACTCCATTAACTTATCGCGAGCTCTTTTTTCGTGCTAAAATGATCTCTAATTCAGATATTTCTTCGTTTAATTTAAACCAACTTGCTTCAATCAAGGATCCAATCTTTGTTCCATTAAAAAATTATTTTTTAAAATGAAAGAACTTTGATTCGGTTAAACAATTTGAACATTTAGACATTTCAACCAGAATAATTAAGACGCTACTTAATTACAAAAAGAATAATAAGGGAACTCCAACTTGAGATGATATACTAAAAATTTCAGGAATTGGACCAGTAAATTTAAAGAAATTGCAAAGCTTTCTGATTCTGGAATAATTGCATTATTATTTCTGGTTGCTCCTTTATCTTTGGTTTGATTAATTCAAATTAACTATTGAAGTATCGTGCTTTGAACTCTTGTAATCGTGTTGATTTTGATCAATTCTACCCAACAATGGAAATGAATATTATTGCTCAGCTTATTAGCTGTAAGTGTTTTTATTCTTTGAAAATTAAATATTAATTCAATTACTTTAGGACAACAAACAAAGGTATTTACCTTAAAAAAGATTTCTCCTAAAACAGTAATTTTTCAAGATGCTTTCTTTAGAGATTATTTAGCTTTTAAAAAGGAAAAATGAATGCCATTATCCTTAAATGCTCAATACACAATCAGTGCAAATGTTGAAGAGCTCAATTCTAAATACATATCTTTCAACCAAAAAGGAGTATTTTACCAGTTAAATATTAGGTCAATTCGGTTTTATCAAAACACTTATAAATCGTGATTTTTTAACTTGGATTTGTTTAATTATGATCAATTTAACAAATTAGTTAAATCACTTTTATTTGGATATTCAAATGACCAAGTGCTTGAGCAATATAACTTTTTAGGAATTGTTCATTTAATTGTTTTAAGCGGAATGCACTTTAATTTAATTATTAATTTTTTAAAAATATTCTTTGGCAAATTCAAATTTTTACAATGGCTTCCATTTGTCTTAATGGTAGCTTATTTTGCCTTTTGTAATTGAACTATTTCTTCAATTAAAGCAATTTTGTTAATTACTTGTTTAGAAATTTATATGCTCAAAAATCCAAAACCCAGTAAAAAATTAAAACTTAAAATCCTTTTGGGCGTTGGTGCGGTTTGTTTATCCTTGAATCCTTGATATTCTTATTCATTGGGATTTTGATTTTCATTTTTATTAAGTGCTTTTATCTATTTAAATATTAATAAACCTGTAAATTATAAAGATACTATTAACGATTATTTTAGTATTTGACTTTTTTCAGTGGCATTAGTATTTATTTTCACGCAAAAGTTTTATCCTCTTTCATTTTTTGTTTCACTTTTATTAACTCCAGTTATTGAATTGTTTGTCTTTTTGCTGTTTTTTGGATTTTGACTCGAACCATTTGTATCAATGATTTATTTAATTTTTGATTTTTTAAACAATTTCTTTATTTTTATGTCCTTTTATATTGTTTTTCAAATCACAAACACTTATTTATATTGAAGTATAAAAGTACTTAATCTTTTATGAATTTATTGATTATCAATTAGAAAATCAAGACATTCAAATAATTACATATATAATTAAAATATGCTTTTAATTTATGGTGAAGAGAATTTTTTTATTGATCAAAAAATTGAACAATTAAAATCTAAATACAAGGAACAGCACGTTATCTTTTTTAATGAAAAATATCAATGAAACGATATTTTTAACAATTTAGAAACTAGCTCACTTTTTAGTGAACCAAGATTGATTATTGTGGAAAATTTTCAGTTATTTTTAACAAAGAATCTTAACAATGAACAAAAATTTGTTGAAGAAAAAATAATTAATTTGTTTGATGAAGAACAAATAAATCAATTAGTGTTTTTATTTAGAAAAGATAAATTACCAGAATCTAAGCTCTTAAAAGCTTTCGAAAAAAATAATAAAGTTATTTATTGTAATAAAATTGACAAGAAAAATCTTCCTAGAGAATTAACTAAATATATCAAAACTAGAGGAGCTGAAATTTCAGTATCTAATTTAATGTATTTAATTGAAAAACTTCCCCATAATTTAAGTTTAATCATTCAAGAAATTAATAAATTACTACTCGAAACTAAAAACATTACTAAAGAAACTATTGATAAATCAATTGGTAAATATATTTTAGATGAACGCTTCTCTTTTTCTAATTCATTTGAAAGCAAAAATTTTGCTGATATTTGAAAAAACTATCAACAGAAAAAATTCGAAGGTAATGATGAAATTTCTCTAGTTTCTCAAATTGCAAACATCTTTATTCTTGCTAATAAAGTTTATTATTTAGAAAAATTACAATGAGATAGCTCAAGAATAGCTGATTTTTTAAAAGTACACGAATTTAGAATTAAAAAAGCAAGAGCAATCTTAAATAAGTACACTAAAAAAGAAATTAGTAGTATTATTTTTGAATTAGCTAAACTTGATCAAATTTTTAAATCTACACAAGTGAATACTCAAATTGTTTTTGAAAGTTTTTTAATTAAGTATTTTTCAAACAAGGAAATAAATGATTAAACAAACCAATCGTAATATTATTTTTGTTGATCAAAATATCTTCATTAATAAAGATCCAAATCAAATTCATCAATACTTAAAAGATATTTTGGATTTAGTTTCAAAATTACCACAATCATTTGAAATAGTTTTAAATGATATTTTTAATTTTATTATTGATTACAGTTCTAAAAATCAAATTTTAAATAAGGATTTTAAAAATAAATTGCTTATTTATTTCCAATTTATCCAAGCATTACATAAAATGGGTATTAAAACTTCTATTAGCGTGAATTTTAGAAAAATTAACTTATCTTTTTGACTTGCAGAACATTTAAACATTAACAAAATTGATAATTTAGATTATTTAAATGATTTCTTAAAAAGCTTAAATAAACAAAAATTCAATTTAAAAATTAATGATTTTGGAATTTTTGATCAATATGAGCAGGATAAGATTGAAAAATTTATTAAAAAACTATCAAAAATGTTTAATATTCAAAACTTTCTAGTGTTAGATTTTCTTTCAAAAGAAAGCAAGAATAAATTTAAATTACAATTAAGCAGATATAAATTCATGCATAAATTATTTACGGGTGATTTGGATGTTTGATTTTTAATTAATTATCAGTTTTTTAAATTGCTCAAATTAAATAAACTAGATGATTCTAAATTGATTTTGCTTTGAGATGAAAATGACTTTTATACACTAAAACAGCAACAAAAAACTTTAAAAATAATCGCAAAAAGACAAATTAGAATTTGTTTTGATGTTAATAATCTTTTATTTAGCAATCAAAGTATTTTATTTTTTGTTCACAAGATTAAAGCTCTGTTTGCTCTTAGTAAATTTATTTCTAATTCACTTTGCGTACTATTTGTCTCAAATCCAAATTCTAATAATGGAAAAAATGAAGGTAATTTTTATCCAAATGAAATGATTTGAAAAATTACATTAAATCAACTACAAATAAATTCATTTTATGGATCAAATTATGCTAAAACTAAAATATCTAAATTCTCAAGAATCATCAAAATCACTAAAATATATCCAAATGAAAAATATCTATTAAAAATCAATTATTCACTCAAAAAAATTAAAGATAAGCAGAGTAATTTGTTTGTTGAACCATTTGCTTATAATTTCTTATTCCAAGACAAGGCAAAAGGATAGTGGGTTTTGTCGTTTTCCAAAAAGAACAAAAAAGCTGATACAAACGTATCAACATATCTTAATTTGCGGGGGTTAAAGGAATCGAACCCTTATCATCAGTTTTGGAGACTGCTATAATGCCATTATACTAAACCCCCATAAAATGGTTATTTACCAAATTTAAAATGACAAATATCTCCATCTTGCATTATATAATTTTTTCCCTCAGAACGAAGTTTTCCAGCATTACGTGCACCTTGTTCACCATTATAATCGATAAAGTCTTGATAGCTAATTATATCTGCTTTAATAAATTTTTTCTCAAAATCACTATGAATAACACCAGCACATTTTGGAGCGGCTCAACCTTTTTGATAAACTCAAGCTCTGACTTCAACAACTCCAGTTGTAAAGAAAGTTTCTAAATTAAGTAAATCAAATGCTTCTCTAGTTAGTATATCTAATCCACTTTTAGCTATTCCGTACATTTCTAAAAGCTCATATTTTTCCTTTTCATCTTCAAGTGAAATTAATTCACTTTCAAGTTGAACTGAAATAGGAATTATTTTATCTTTATCGCCTAGAGACTGATTTAAAACAATAAAAAGTGGATCTTGTTGATAATTAGCAATTTGCTCATTACTTAAATTAGCAACATAAATAACTGGTTTTAATGTTAATAGATGATAACCTTTAATGTAATGAAGTTCTTCATCACTTAATTTAACATCTCGTGCAGGAATTTCGCTTTCAAGTGCTTGTTTAATTTTTAAAGCTGCATTTTGTTCGATTAAAGCTTGCTTATCTCCACTTTTAGCTTTTTTAGCTACTCGATTTAAAACATTTGAAACGGTTTCTAAATCAGCTAGAATAAGTTCATAATTAATAATTTCTTTATCCCTAACTGGATCAACCGAATCAGCAACGTGAACAATGTCTTTGTTTTCAAAGCAACGAATAACATGGATAATTGCATCAACTTCACGAATATTAGCTAGAAACTTATTACCAAGTCCTTCTCCTTTAGAAGCTCCCTTAACTAATCCGGCAATATCAACAAAATCAAAGGTTGCATGTACGATTTTATTTGGTTTAACAATTTGTGCAAGAGCATCTAAACGCTCATCTTTAAGAGATACGGTTGAAACATTTGGTTCAATGGTAGTAAAAGCATAATTTGAAGATTCAACTTGCTTTTTAGTAAGAGCACTAAAAAGTGTGCTTTTACCAACATTTGGAAGACCGACAATTCCTGCTTTAATTCCCATGTTTCTCCTTTAATTGTTTTTAATTTTATCAAAAAATAAGGGCTTTGTTTATAATTAAAGAATGAATAATTACACTAAAGAGCAAGTAAATTTTATCAAGAAAAAGATGAACCAACTAGTCGAACAGATTAATTTTTGAAATTATGAATATTATGACTTAGATTTCCCAAGTGTATCAGATGTTGAATATGATCAAGTTTATCAAGAGTTAGTTGCTTTTGAAGCTCAATATCCTGAATTTGTGCGTAAAAATTCGCCAACTCAAAAAATTGGAGCAACTACATCAAACCGTTTTATTAAATTCACACATGAAAAAGTTATGCTCTCACTTAACAAAGCTTATTCAATTGAAGATATTTTAAAATTTGATAATGATATTAATAAAGTTAGTTCAGGCGGGCATACATATAGTCTTGAACCTAAAATCGATGGATTATCCATTTCGCTTCATTATTCGAATGGAGAATTGATTCGAGCAGTTACTCGTGGAGATGGTGTGGTTGGTGAATTAGTCACTCAAAACATTAAACAAATTCACAACGTTCCATTAAAAATTGATTATCTTCAAGATATTGAAATTCGTGGAGAAGTATATTTAAGTAAACAAAATTATCAAAAAGCAAATGAGAAAATTATCAGAGAAACTAAATTTTTTGATGCACTGAAAAATTTAAAAAATTTTATTGGACAAATTGAGCAAAATTTATTATTAATTGATAAAACAGAACAATTTAAGGATTTATTAAATGAGGGAGAAAATTTAAAAAATAATTTAAACGATCGACCTGAATTATTGCTTGATTTTTGCCAACAAGTTGAAAATTTGTTTGCTCAAAATGATTTAATTAATTATGTTTATCAAGTTAGTGTACCAAAATTATTTGCTAATCCACGGAATGCAGCTAGTGGAACATTAAGGCAATTGGATGAAACAATTGTCAAGCAAAGAAATTTAGACTATTTTGTTTATGAAATTGTTTCTCCGCAAGTGCATAATCTCAATACTCAAATTCAAGTATTAACATTTCTTAAACAACATGGTTTTGTGACTAATAATTACATAAAACAAGCTAATAATATTCAACAAGCCATTGATAAAATTCAAGAATTCAAAAATATCAAACCAAATTTAGATTATGATTGTGATGGATTTGTAATTAAAGTTAATGAAATTGAATTGTGATATTTATTAGGAGCAACCGCAAAATTTCCACGTTATGCAATTGCTTTTAAATATGAAACTGAAGAAGCAATTACCAAAATATTAGATATTACCGCTGAAGTAGGGCGGACTGGAAAAATTACATATTTAGCTAAATTAAATCCAGTTCAACTGAATCAAACTACCGTTCAATCAGCTACCCTTCACAATTATGAATATATTGCTAATATGAGATTGAATATAGGAGACTTAGTTAAAGTGATTAAATCTGGGGAAATTATTCCAAAAGTTATTGGATTAATTCAAAAAAATACTCAAAGTGTCTTTCCTAAAATACTTAATTGTCCTTCGTGTGGTAGCTTATTAGTTGAAAACAAGGAAATCGTTGATCAAATGTGTGAAAACGATAAATGTGAAGAAAAAATAATTCGTTCGCTTGTCCATTTTGTTTCCCGTGATGCTATGAATATTGTTGATTTGGGTGAAGAAAATATTCGTTTGTTTTATAAAGAAAATATCTTAAAAAATATTTTAGATATTTTTACCTTAAATGAGAAAAAAGAACAACTCGAATCACTTCCAAAAATTGGAAAAAGAAAAGTTTTAAAGTTAATCGCAAGTATTGAAAAATGCAAAAACACTACTCTTGCTAAAGCATTATTTGCCATTGGAATTAAAACTATTGGGGCTCAAGTAGCTGAATTAATCGCTGAAAAAATTAATCAATTATCAGATTTAATTAGTGTGGATTTAGACACACTTACTCAAATTAATACCATTGGTAATGTTATTGTTGATAATTTGAAAACTTTTGTTGCTCAAAAACAAAATCAAAATTTACTTGAATCTTTAGATAATTTGCTCAATTACCAAAAAATTACCAAAGGAACTAAGCTTGCTGGATTAACCTTTGTAATTACTGGAACACTATCTAAACCGCGTGATTATTATAAAAACCTTTTAATCGCAAATGGAGCCAAAGTATCATCATCAGTGAGCACACAAACAAGCTATTTACTGGCAGGAGAAAATCCGGGAAGTAAATTGGATAAAGCAAATGCTTTAAGTGTTAAAATTTTAAGTGAAGAACAATTCAACGATCTTCTAAATTAAATAAGGAGCAGAAAATGTATCAATCAAAATTAAATATTAAGCAAACTCAACAAGCAATCCAAGATTTAAAATTTGACTTCACTAAACAATTGCACAAACGCTTACACTTAACTAGAGTTAGTGCTCCTTTATTTGTTAAAAGTGATTCAAAAATTAATGATGGATTAAACGGAGAAACTCCAGTAACTTTTTTCCCAAAAGGAATTGACCAACAACACGAAATCGTGCACTCACTAGCAAAATGGAAACGTACTGCACTTCAAAAATATCATTTTGCTAAGTACGAAGGTATTTACACTGATATGAATGCCATTCGTCGTGAAGAACAACTTGACTATAAACACTCATATTATGTTGATCAATGAGATTGAGAAATGATTATTGACCAATCAGATCGTAATGTAGATTTTTTAAAAGCAACTGTTTCAAAAATCTATGAATCAATTAAATTTGTTAAAAGAGAGCTTATTTTAGACTTTCCTCAACTTGTTTATGATTTACCGGAAGAACTAACCTTTATCACTACACAAGAACTATATGATTTATATCCAAATTTAACTCCTGAACAACGAGAAAATGAATTTTCTAAAAAACACAAAGCATTCTTTGTTATTGGAGTTGGATATAAACTACCTGACGGGGTTGAGCATTCAAAAAGAGCTTTTGACTATGATGATTGAACACTCAATGGGGATTTAATTGTTTATGATAAAGTCAATGATGCAGCTTTAGAAATTTCTTCAATGGGAATTAGAGTTGATGCAAGTGCACTTGCAAAACAAAAAGAATACTTAAATATTGATGATTCAAAAATCGGTGAATATCACAACGGAATTTACCAAAGCACACTTCCTTTTACAATTGGTGGAGGAATTGGGCAAAGCAGACTTTCAATGTTTTTATTAGAAAAAAAACACATTGGTGAAGTTCAAGTGTCTACTTGAAATGAAGAAACTAAAAAACATTGTTCAGAAAACAACATTGAATTACTTTAATTAATTATTATTTAAAACCGGGATTATTTCAAATTAATCCTGGTTTTTGTTTATTCGAATTAAAATTTTTCTTATTTTATTGTCATATTTTCGTGGAAAAAACCCTATTTTTTCTTTAAAATTTAAAAAATACATTAATTTTTATTATTAATTTAAAGGAAAAAATTTATGGCACACGTTTTTATAGTAAACGAGCAGACTTTTAAAGTGCACTTAGAATATATGTTTGCTGGAACAGGAAATTCAATTAGTGATATTAATTTTCTAGTAAATAAAAGTGAAAACACACAAGCGGGAACGCAAATGGAAAATATAGCAATTTCAATGCTTTCTGATCTTGAAAGAATTCGAATTGGCGATGATATTATCTTTTTTGTTACAGGCATTTCAAGGTTTTTCGGAATTTTTAAAGCAACAAGCGAGGTTTATATTGATAATGTAAAAAATAATTATTTACAAAATGAATTAGGAAAAACATTAACATACAGAATTGATATAAAGCCCGATATTGTTTTTCAACACGGAATTTCTGAATTTGAATTGCTCGATTCATTAAATGAAATAAGAATGCCTCAAGATATGTGTTGATCATTAATTTATCGTAAACTCAAAGGAGAACGTGGATGCACTCCAATTAAAGATTATGAATTTAAACGATTTAAAAAATTAATTTCGAAAAATAACAAGATTTTGCAAGGAAAGCATTTTACATATGATAGTACTAAAAAAATAATTGTCCCTTCTGCAAAAACTAATGCTTACTTAGGTAAAAAGTTAAATCCTTTACCTACTGCTTTTGATAACTTGATTTTTAAATTTGGTGCAAAAAAAGCATTTGAGAACTATGTACAACTTTGAACCTTAAACACATTAAAAACAAATCCTCACATAATTTTAGATAAAAAAATTCCTTTAAAATGGATTGGAAACGAAGTTAGTTGTGGGGTGGGTATGCAAAAAATAGATTGTATGACAATTCAAGAAGAAAATGATAATATTTATATTTCTTTAATTGAACTCAAAGACGAAACAATTAAACCTGATTCTATTGTTTTACAAATAGAAAGATATTTAAAATGGATTTTAGATTACTTAGTTCCAATATATCAATACGAAGGAAAGAAAATAACTATCGACCCAATAATAATTGGAGTTGGATATAAAACACCGAGAAAACAATCTGAAGTATTTGAAAAATTAAATAAATACATTTTCAAACACAATAATAAAAATTTAGTGGTAAACAAAATTAAATTGAAACTTTTGTCTATCAAAAAAGAACAAATAACAATTAATTAAAATCGTTTTTTATTAAGCAGTGTAAATACTCAATAGTTTCATTACGAAGAATGTTACGATTATTATTCTTGTCAGCTTGATATCTTTTATGAACTTTAGTTTTATAAGAATATTCGCCATATTTAGACATAATTTTTTTAATTGTATCTAAGGACATAATTCCTTCATCGTTATAACTAAGAAAAATATATTTAAATTTAGCGTGAGCAATTAAATGTTCTAAAGCTTGTGGAGCTTTGATTTTTGAACAAAAATCACTTCTTTGATTAGTTTCATTCCTTAATCCAGTTTTTCCTTTTAAAGATGGGTTGTCATATTTAGCAATTGTTTCTAAAACGTGATAATTTGCATAATATTGTCTTGAATTATATGGCGGATCTAAATACAAAACATCACCTTGAATATGGTGGACTAAATCATTAACATCATTTTTAAATGCTTTACCAAGTGTATTATCAATAATTTCTAGAGGTTCAAGCTCAAAAGTCATTTGTGCTGAAGCTTTAAGTTTTTTTAAAAATGCTCCATAGACTGAAGCTGTGTTAGCATATTTATCAATTGAATTAATTAAACTACCAAGATAAAAGTAGTAATTGTTCTCGTTAAAAACCCTTTCTTGATATAACTGTTCAATTTTAGTTCGAATAGCATCACATTTTTTGCCATTTTCGTCACTAAAATACATTCTTCCACTACCAGAGCCATTACAATAATTTTGATAGATAAACCCTTGAATTGGTTTAAGGTTATTTAAATATTCAAGTCATTTTAAATCAATTTTTTTCGAATTGTTTTCAATATAATGTTTATTAATAATATAGCTATAACTCTGAATATCGTTTGAATAGACTTTTCAACCCTTTTTTTTATAATAATTGCCTACCACGCCTGTTCCAGCAAATAGATCAGCAAAAATTAAATTATCATGATCTTTATATTTTGTCACTTCTTGAATACTTTTATCTATGAAAGATAACAAAGAATATTTAGATCCGATATAATTCATTGCTACTCCTTTGCATTTTTTGTGCGTTAAAAAAATTTTTGAATAAATAAATTTCAACAAAATAATGCTGAAATTTATTTATTTAAAAGATTATTTAAATTATATTTTATATTCCAGCAAAAATTCAAAATTATCCATTGAATTTTGTGTTTTTTCTCTTGAGGAAAATATACTAATTTTTCCATTTTTATCAATCTAGACTATAATTTAATATAATTTATATGTAGATATAATCATTTTCGGAGGTTTAATAAATATGTACAAATATAAAGCTAAATTAGTTGCAAGTGGAGAAATCGTTGCTCAAGCAAACTCACTTGATGATTTAAGCGGATTAATCAAAAACTATCGCAGAGGACACAAACACGGTACCCATACCAAGGCTAACGAAAATATCGAGATTATACACGTAGAAAGAGATAATTTACACGGAAAATATGCTTCAAAAGAAGTTGTCTTAAAAATTGTTTAATTTAAATTAACAAAAGATGCATGGCATCTTTTGTTTTTATTTGATATTTTGGAAATAATATGCTTAATATATTAGTAAAATTTAAAGTAATAAGGAGAGAATAAATGAAATTTTTAACACAACCTATTCAAATTGATGTTGTGACTTGAGTTGATTATCAAAGTAAGGCTTTAAAAGCATTGCAACAACAAGCTCAATCAGATTCATCACTTAAAATTACTCAAGATAAAATTTTAGATTATGCATACAAATTGTTTGTTATGCCAGAAATGCAAAAGGTTTGAAATTCTTATTTAAACAAAAAAGATCACATTGTTTATTTTAGACCAATGGATGTTAAACATGAAGTAACACCTGAAAAAATTAATGCTGAGTTTAAAATTTATTACTATGAAGAACTAAATCATTTTAATACTGATTTTGAACCAGAAGTCAAATTCAAAATGCCAGAAAATTACGAAGAAATGATCAAGAACTTTACTGACAATTTTATTAAAGATTATGCTTTTCGTTTTTATTTAGAAAAAGACAAAGTTATCCAAGAAGGCCAATTAGTTTCAGTCAAAGTAAGTGATAAAGATAAGAAAAATGTTCAAATGCACACAATTTATGCTTCACCAAATGAAAATCAAGTTCTTGAGAACTTAGTGTTGGGTAAAAAAGTTGGTCAAACATTTGAAAGTGATAAATTAGGTTCACCTTTAATGTTTGAAATTGAGAGTGCAGTGTACTTTAAAAATGCTCCTATTACTGACGAAAATGCTAAAGAGATTTTAGGTAAAAATTTTACAAACCTACAAGATGTTAAGGCTGATATCTATCAAACTACAAGAGCCCAAATTTATAATGAGGCTTTATTCCAATATGGAACTGGTATTATTGATCAATTAATTAAAAGTAGCAAAGTAGTTGAAATACCTGATGATTTGGTTCAAAACGATCTGGAACATTTTAATTTTGGACCAGAATTTCAAGGTAATCCGTCTGAATTTGTTATAGCAACTATTTATAATTTCTTTTGACAAATGATCTTTAGAATTAAATTAAACCTTGACATTACAGAGCAAGAATTCAAAAATGAATTTGCTTATGCACAAAACTTTTTCCCAATTGAAAGTCAAAATTCAATCAGACCTGAAATGGTGGTAAATGCAATTATTATCAAAAAAATTGCCTTATATTATTTAGCTAAATACGATTCTCAAAGATACCAAGATAATCAAAAATATTCACATTTAAACCTTCAATAAAAAACTGAAAGAAAAAGATCAATACTTGAAGTATTGATCTTTTAAATTTTAATTAATGAAATCCAAGTTATAAAATGTTGTTGTTGTTGTTAACTTGATTATTATATTAAGAACATTTACTAATACTAAAAAATTATTTATTATTTTTTTAGATGTAGTTTGTGTTTCTTACCAGTTTGTAACTCTTTATCTTTTAATTATTTATTTTTTGCGGTTTGATTTGTATTAATTTGTTTGATTTCCTCTGGAAAACCTCCAATACCAGGGAACAAGTGTACAAATTCGCCTGTTCTTTGTTTGAAAAGATCTTTTACTTCAGATCTTTTACCACCAAATCCGAATCCAATAGTAACAAAATCTGGAATTGAATTATTTTTCTTTTCTTGCACTTTTTTCAAATTTTCAGCAATTAATTTATTGTAAAGAGTATTGATTTTTAGAACATCAATCGAAACTTTATCATCTGAAACTTTAAAAATTGATGTAGAATCTGATTTTTTAGTTTCTAAAAACTTCGAAACTTCTTCAGGTTTACTTTTTAATAAATTTAATAATTCTTGAACTTGTGAATAATATGTTTTTAAAGTGCTTACATCTTTTTTGAATTGATCTTTAGTATATCCTTCATTCGCTGGAATTTCACTATGAAATTGATCGCCTGATCCATACTTTTTATTAGTGAACTCTTCTTCTCTTTTTTCTAAATTAGCAAAGTATTGATCATAAGATTCTTTTGTAAAATCATCTTTATAAAGTGAAAGTTTTGAGATTTCTTCTTTTAATTGTTTTGATTCTACAGTTTCAGTTTTGCTTCCTTCTGTATTTGAACCTTCAGATGGTTTTTTATCAGGTTTAGAAGGTGTTGTAGGTTTGTTTTCATCTTGTTTAGCAGGAGTTTCTGGTTTTGGAGGAGTTTCGGTTTTATTAGGATCCTCTGTTTTTGGTGGTGTTTGAGGATCTTGTTTGTCTTTAGGTGGAGTTTCTGGTTTTGGAGTATCTTTTTTAGGATCCTCTGTTTTTGTAGCTGAATTAGAACATGACACTGATGCTGCAAAAACAGCAACAGGAGTTGTTAAAAGTAAATAATTTCTAAGTAATTTATATTTATTTGTTTTCATTGCTAAATTATAGTCTTTTTGCACAATAAAATATAAATATTTTAAATTTTTTTAAACTAGGAAATAATAACTAATTTTTTGTAAAAATTTTCTTCTTTTAACAATTAAATTTTGAGGTATAATTAGTAAGCTATAACAAACGGAACAGTACTCAAGAGGCTGAAGAGGCGGTCCTGCTAAGACTGTAGGGGAGGCAACTCCCGCGGAGGTTCAAATCCTCTCTGTTCCGCCATTTTTTTATTTAGGTTTTTTGATGCATTTTTAAATTCTGTCATACCTTTTAAAATTAAAAGATAATAAACTTATAAATTAGGGCACGCAAATTGGAGCGTGCCTTTTTTAATTTATAATTAAAATAAAAGTAATTATAAGTCAATTGAAATTTGAATAATGATTAAAATGATTTGAATATTACGAAAAATATCAAAGGAATATTTTAAGTTTATCTCTATATCAGTTTGTATTAAAATGAAAAAACCCCAAAAAATTGAGGTAAGTTCGTAAACATTTAAAAAATTCTAAAATCTATCCAAGATTATTTTTTATTTATCTATTTGGTATATTTTTCTGGATGTTTTTCTTGCATGAGTTTAATAAATTCTTTTTTATCCATTGAACCATATTGATCCATTAATTCAACACATTCAGCATATTCATTAAGGGCTCATTGAGTATCTTCAAAACCATTAACACTAGTAATTCCTACACGTTTCCAGTTTTTGTATGTACTGAAAAATTGTTTAACTGTATCTAAAAATGGGAGTGGTAAATCCTCAAGTTTATTGATGTGATCTAAACGATAATCATCAGCATGTACAGCGATTAATTTAGTATCAGTTTCACCATCATCAATCATTTTCATAGCTCCAATAATTCTAGCTTTAAGCATTGATCCAACTGCAAATGTTTCTTGTGAATATACAAGTACATCAAGTTCATCACCATCTCAATCAAGAGCATTAGGAATGAATCCATAATTAGCTGGATAAACAAAATCACCTCTTAAAATACGATCAACTTCAATTGCTCCAGTTTTGCGGTTGTATTCATATTTAATCCGTGAATTTTTTTGAATTTCAATTTTAACGTCAATAATATTTTTCATAATTTAAATAATAACATTAAAGCCATCAAATTAGATAAATAAAAATCTAAACTAAGTTTAAATAGTTTAGATTTTATGTCTTTATTAATAAGTTTTTTTCTGAATTGCTTCAATCCCTGGTAATTTACGTCCTTGGAGCATTTCTAAAATAGCTCCACCACCAGTTGATACATGTGAGAACTTATCTTCCATACCAAGTTTTTGAACAGCAGCAACAGAATCACCACCACCAACAACTGAATACACATTTTCAAGTGAAGCAATCATTTTGCACACTTCTAAAGTTCCAGTTTTAAAGTGTTCAAATTCAGTTACTCCAACAGGTCCATTTCATACAACAGTTTTAGCTCCTTGAAGTACTTCTTTGAATAATTCAATTGATTTAGGACCAATATCCATTCCCATAAACCCTTCTTCAATTCCATAACCTTGAATTACAGGTTCTACATCAGCAAATTCACGAGTACATAAATGATCAAGTGGTAAAACTACTTTATCTGAATATTTATTAAGGAAATCTTTAGCTAAACCAATAAAATCATCTTCAACCAACGAATCACCAACAGAATATCCTTGAGCTTTTTTAAAGGTGTAAGCCATCCCTCCACCAATAATCATTTTATCGGCAATTTTAGTTAGATTTTCTAAAACTTGAATTTTATCTGAAACTTTAGCTCCTCCAACTATTGCCACATATGGATGTTCTGGATTGTCCATAGCTTTATGCATTGCAAGCATTTCTTTTTCAACTAAATAACCAATGGCTGATTCTTTAATGTATGAGCTAATTCCCACGTTTGAAGCATGAGCACGATGTGAGGTTCCAAAAGCATCATTAACATACACATCAGCAAGTGAGGCTCAATATTTTGCAAGTTCTTGATCATTTTTGCTTTCGGCTTTGTTGTTTAAATCTTCATAACGAGTGTTTTGAAGTAAAACTACTTCCCCAAATCCCATTTCATTGATTGTTTTTTCGACTATTTCACCACGGGTTGCTTTAACAAAAGTAATGGTTTGATTTAATTGATTAGCTAATTCAACAGCCACAGGGGTTAAATCACGCTTTGGTAAATCATCTTGTGTTTTAACTCTTCCTAAGTGTGATAATAAAATTACTTTGGCATTTTCTGAAACAAGTTTTTTAATGGTTGGAACCACTGCTTGAATTCTTTTAATTGAAGTAATCACACCATCTTTAAGTGGTACATTTAAATCAACTCTCACTATTACCTTTTTTCCCGATACTGAAATATCATTAAGTGTTTTGATCATAATCTTTCATCCTTTAAATGTTTATAAATAGATATTATTTATTTACTTTAATATTTTAACATGTTTACAATTTTTACTTCATCAAATCCTTAATATGCAAAGATTGTTAATTTTTATATATTAAGGAAAAAGTTTATAATAATTACACAAATTAATAGGTTTCCTGACTTAGTGAAAATCTAAACCGGAAGTAATAGTCTTTGTACTTTTTTAAGCACGATTAGGTGGAATTCCTAAACCGACAGTATAGTCTGAATAAAGAAACAAAATAGTCGGAAACTCCAAGGAGTTTTCAATGTTAAATAAAGAAAAATATATCGCAAGTTACTTTGCAAAAACCAAAGCAATATTGCAAAAAGAACGTCCAAATAATATCGTTACCATGCAATTTTTCCAACGAAAAGATGATGCACTTTTAGCTGGAATGAATGAAGTGATTAAATTACTTGAAGAAGTTACTGATACTAGCAAATACACGATTAAATACCTTCCAGAAGGTTCGCTAATTAATAAATTAGATGTTGTCCTTGAATTAAGTGGCCCATATCCTGAATTCGGAATTTGAGAAGGTTTAATTGACGGAATTTTATCTCGTAATACTTCGTTAGCAACAAATATATATCATTGCAAAAAAGCTGCTAAAAATAAAGAGATTATTTTTATGGGGGATCGAGCTGATCATTATATCAATCAAGAAATTGACGGTTATGCAGTATCAGTGGGTGGAGTAAAATTAGTTTCTACATTAGCTCAAAAAATTAGTTCAAAAATACAAAATGATGAGCAAGTATTTGGTTCAATGCCCCATGTTTTAATACAAGGATTTCAGGGCGATGTTGTTCAGGCGACATTAGCATACCACAAGCACTTCCCAAATTCAAAATTAATTGCTTTAGTAGATTACAATAATGATGTGATTAGTGATTCGCTTAGAGTGTGAAACGCTCTCGGAAACAAAGTTTGAGGTGTGCGAATTGATACTTCTAAAAATATGGTCGACCATATGTTTGATAATGAAAATCCACAATTTGGTGTTAATCCTGAGCAAATTATTCGTCTGAGAAAAGCGTTGGATCAAGCCGGAGCGAATGATTACAAAATAGTAGTTTCAAGTGGGTTTAATTCACAAAAAATCCAGGAATTTGAAGAACTAAACGTTCCAGTAGATTATTATGGTGTTGGTCAAAGTATTTTTAAAATTAACAATTCCTTTTCAGCTGATGCGGTTATTTTAAATGGTCAATTAGAAGCTAAAGAGGGGCGTGAATATAATCCAAATCCAAATTTAATCACTTATTCAAAAATAAAGTTATAAACAAATTTTGTTTAATATTAAAAACATTAATCCCTTTAAGTGTGGATTAATGTTTTTTTATTGTTATTTAATTAACGAATTTTAAATCAGAATTTGTTAATTAAGGCTGAATAAAGAGTGACAAGAGCTGAACCTTTTTCAAGTTGTGTATTTCGATCTATATTTTGATAATCTTGTGTAGGAGCAACTCTTAAAGTAGCGGTTTTTGGATCATTAGCTGAAGTTCGGTAAATAATGTTTTGTCCACCAGTAAGTGGAAATATTGGTGCTCCACCAAGAGCTGTTGCAACCGAAACTGCTAATCAATTAGCTATTCCTTGTTTTTTAAATAGAATATTGTCGTATAATGCAAAGATCTCAAAAGTTCTTGATAATTCTCCAGGAGTTGGAGTGTATGTTGCTGGTACAGACCCAAAATTATTTGATAATTGAGTTAAAAAGTCTTTGTCAGCTTGTTTGAGTTCTGGTTTAGTTTTATACTTATCAACTCAAGATTTCACTGAGACTTTATTAATAGGATATAAGACATTTTCTAATCATGAAACATATAAATAAACTTTTCTCAATACTGGATCATAATCGATATTAAATTCATATAAATTAATGTTAAATCCAGTAGGGAATACAGTGGCATTTCATCAATCATTTGATCTATTATAAATATTGTTTCCACCATTAGCGACTTTATTGAGTTTACTATCATAAGTTCCAGGAGCACCTCTACCCGAAAGATTCCCATTAGTTGGTGTCCCAGTAATGCGACCACCTTGAATTTGCATGAACGAAAATCCTTTTTCACTATCTTGAGGAATAATTAGTAATCGCTCGTCTTGTTTATTAGTACTTAACGAAAGAGCATAAGTAATCGGTATGATACTTTGATTTTCAATATCAAATCCATATCGAGTAGAAGTATTGCGGTTAGTAGCGTCAATATTTGCACTTAATCTAGTAGTATTTCCTGAATGAATGTAGTTTAAGTTAACATGATCAGGATCAGTGGCTGTTCTAAGAGTGTTTAAATATTGAGTTTTTGGCGTAATCGGACTTGTTGAGTTTGCTATAGTTGAGTTAGAATTATTTAGATCAAAAATAGCTGCTTTCATTTTGTTATACACTTTAGTAATAACTTCATTTTTTACGGTTGTAGCATTAGGAGCGGTTGTACTGGTGACTTGTGGAATATTTCATCCAGCTTCATCAACATCAATTGCTTCATATTTAGCGTTTAAACCAACCTGTGAATTGTTGTTAATAAATACACTTGAAGTTCCAGGTAGAATTTCAATGGTGTCAAGGGTTTTAAAAGTTAACACAACATCTTTTTCTATTTTCAATTCACCAATATCAGTAATGTCCGATTCGTATGAATACACAATTTTAGCACGTAAAGATTGACGATCAACTTCAGGTTGTACTGGTGCAACTAAATCAAATCAACCATTGGTGTTGTACTTTTTAATGTACACTTTAAATTTAATTGGTGAGTAAATTGATTTTAATTGAGTATCACTAGTAACATCTTTTTTAGTAAAAGCAAATTGATTAAACATTGCTAAAAATGCATCATTATTACTAATTTCTACTAATTGAGTGGTATTTGCATTAGGATCGTTATTAACAATATTTTCAAAGTTATTAACAAACTTAGTGCGAGTATATTCTTGATTAGTGATAATAACTTTGTATTTTTTATCAAAGTTTCCATCTAACCCTGCTTCAATTGGGGCAAAATTATTAGTTTGATTTGGATTATCATCCAATTGAGTAAGAAGTTTGTTTTTGTTTTGGGGTTGTTTAATTCAATCTTTATATTCAGTTAAAGCTTTTAGTAAATTTGATAAATCTTCATCTGCATTGCTATCTTTGTTAAGGGTTGAAAAATTAAAGTTAGGTTCAGTGTGAACATTATTGATTTTTGAAACAATTGAAGCTTTAAAAGTTTGAAACGTGTTTTTAATATCACTAGTATACTTTGAAGTATCTGAGTAACGAATGTTTTCAAAAACATCTGCAAAAACTGCTTCGAGTGGATTTTTATTCAATGCCACATTGGCAGCATTTTTAACATTTTGTTCTAACTCAATAAAGTTTTGATTGAGTTTATCAAGTGAAGTAGCAAAGCTCGATAGAGATCCTGAATCTTTTTTAGTTTGAATCGAAGAATAAATTTGATTTAAAGATTCGAATTCATTAATAAAGGCGTCGTATTGGTTTTCAATGCTTTCTATCTGATTGTATTTAAATAAATTAACGTTTTGCCCTGCAACGTTTTGCTTGAGCATGTCTAATTTTTCTTTAAATTTAACATAAAAGCCAGGTTTATCAGTCGAACCATTTGTTGTTGGCTTTGGATTGAATTTTTGAGCAAATTCCATCTTAATTGTATTAACAAATTGCTCAATAACTTGATTGTGATTTCCATTAATAATAGCAACTAAGCTATTAATTTTGGACACATAATTTTCAACCACATTAAAATTAGCATTTAAAGCACTATCAATTTGATTTTTAAGGGTCAAAATTGGTGCGTATTTCATGGCATCGACTTGCGAGCCAGAACGAACAGCGGTTTTAGTTGCATCAAAGTCATTGTAGTATTGAAGTACTTCATTTTTAATATTTTCAACCACATTGATTGCTTTAGTATATAAATCAAAAATTTGTAGGTTTGCTACAGCTTTAGCATTTGTTAAATACACATTAACTTGTGAATACGATAAATTAACTTTATTGCTATTTGCATTAGTGAGATCAGTAATCCCTTTTTGTTCAAATCCGTCCACATAGGTAGGAGCGTTGTTATTATTATTTGAAAAGTTGTTTTTAACTGAATCAAAGAAAGTTTTGATTTGATTATTTTCATCCAATTGTTGCTGGATTTGAGCTTTTTTATTGTTGATTAATTGTTCAATATTAGTATTGATATTATTGAATAAATTAATCTTGATTTGTTCATCATTATTCATTGCGTTAAGTGTATTCATAACACCGTTTGCACCGTTAATTAAATTGGTAATTTGTGTGAATTTACTTTGTACATCGACACTATCTAAACTTGGGTCCTTTAGTGCGAGATAACTAATTGCATTATTGTAAGCTTTTTGTAAATTAACAGCATTATCTAAAGCATATTTAATCAGCGAATTTTTAGCACTAGCTGGTTCATTAGGTTGCAGTTCAGTTACTTTTCTAAAATATTTGTCAAATAATTGATTTGGGGTTAAAGTGTTATTGTTATACTCAGTAACAAAAGCATCTAATTTAGCTTTAATTACGTTTTTAGCTGGCATTGATAAACTTAGCTCGTCATTATACGCATTAAACACTTGCTCATATGTTGATAATAATCTTAATTTAAACTGTTGCTGTTCAAGTTCCTGGGTAACACTTTGAATTGAATCGTTCCCAGTTAGTTTCATTTTATCAATGCTATTGTAATAACTTTCAGCTTTTTGAAGTAATTGTGTTGTTTGGTTTTTTGAACTAGTGATTAATGGTAAATTACTGATAACTGTATTGTTAAAATTAGATAATTCATAAGCTTTTTGGGCTAAATTTTTCAATTCAGTAAGATGGGTTTCAATAGTTTCCACTTTTGCCCGAACTATATTGAGTTCTCCGGTTTCATCTGGAGTAATACTTAATGTTCTTGCGTTATTATTTTCTTGATCTAAACTATTCAATAATCCAAGTAATGCATTTCTTAAATCATTATGTACAAGTGCTGTAAAATGATGTTGCTCAAGATTTGTAATTTTAGTATTTGTTGCTTTACGATAAATATTTTTGTTTTGAATTGCATCTTTTTGAACACTAATTTCGGTAACAATCTTTTCAGCCAATGCATTATATGCTTGAGCGTTTAATGCATTAGGCGAACTTAAATCAAACAGATCATTGACATTATAATTATTACCTGCTTGTTTACCAAGTGAAGAATTTGGGTTTTGATTTGCACTTGGAAGACTATCTCATACTAATGCTAAAGTTGATTCAAGATCTAAAGTAGCTGTTGGTGAGTTAGTTTGAGCTAAAGTATTTCCATATTGCAATGTTTCTCTATCAATATCAATGATACTTTTAAATGAATTTGCTTTAGTAATTAGTGCGTTAATTTTATCAACAGCACCTTGATTATATTCGTCATTTTGAGCAGCGATTTCAAATGAATTAAGATAGTTTTGGAAGTCTTGGAGTTTAGTTAGTCCGACTTGACCATTTAAACTTCTTAAGTTAAAGTCAGAATTATTGATAATAGTCTCAATATCATCTAACTTAGTTGCAAGCATATCTGAAGCAGTGAGTTTTTGATTAGTAAAGTTTATTTTATTACTTAAATCATTGTAAAAATCAACATTATTAGCTTTTCCTTGATCAACTGTTTCTTTAAAGTAGTTGCTTTTAGCTTGAGTGATAAATGCATTAAGTTTTTGAGCGTATGAACTAACTAGATTTGAACTATTATTATTTAATCCATCAAGGATATTTCTAGCTCTGGCCACACTTTTAGCCAGTGTAGCAATTGCTGGCACTTCATCACGGACACGTTGAACTTGTTTCAACAGATTGGCTAATACATCTCTTGATGTGCTAGTATTAGCTGAAGTTTTGATATTATCAGATCAATTTCTTAATCTCACTGTTACATCTGAATCATATGTTGCACCTAGTGCATTAGTAAGATTACCAGATATTCCTTGAGCACCTAAAGTAATGTCATTATTTTCAAGTTGGAAAACAATGTTTTCTCTAATTTCTTGAATTTCAGCTTCTTTAATATAAACAGTATTAAGTTGTTCGTATTTATTATTAATTTCATCATAATTATCTGAAGCAATTGGGAGAGTGCTTTCAAGCGCTTGTTTGAGCTGTTCAATTGAAAGCGTTGGAGCATTTACCCGACTCTGGGTCTTGGATACATAGTCAGCCACACGTTTTTCTAAATTAAATAAATCTGAATAGCGATTAACTTTGTTGTTAATGTCTTTTACTTGCTCTAAAGTTAAATTATCAATATCTAGAGTATTTTTCACACTATTATCAAAGCTAGTTCATCCACTTTTGACCTTAGTATGTAAGTTCGAAGATCCAAATTGAGCTGATTTAGCACTTGTTTCAATATCTTTAAGTTTATTTAAGGCTTGATCTTTTAAAAATCCAATTTCTAGTTTTACAGCAAAATCTTTAATATCTTGTGTATCAACATTGGTTTTTTGGGCTGGGGTTTGTGCATTTGCGTAATCTTGTTTTGCTCGTGCATAGTAATGATCAAAACTATAATTTGAATGGTGACCTACTTGAGTAGCAATATCAGCATCAAACTCATCTTGTTTTGCATTAACTGATGTAATAGCTTGATTAAACTCATTTAGTAAATTATCTTTTCGAGTTTTATATACCTTAATTAAGGCAGCAAATTCTGCTTTTTTGGCTTGGATTTGTTCAACAGTTAAATCATTATTAAAAATAATGGCATTTGTTTGTTGTAAAATGAGATTAATTTCGCTACGTAAAGGTTGATAAATTTTTCACTCTTTGTTATGATCAAGGACAAGTTTTAATTGTTCATAAACATCTAAAAATTCTTTTTTAGCTAGAATTATAGATTGTGCTTTATTTAAAGCATTAGTTTTATCTTTAATTTGTTGATTAGTATCACCCACCGAAAGATCATTGGTAGTTAAAACGCTTGAAATGTAATCAGATAATGTGACTGTTGAGCCATTATTATATAAATTATATGACTCGAGTAATTTGGCTGAAACATTTGCAAGTTCTTGGAATAATTCCATTTTTTCACCAGATTCTTGAGCATGTTCTAGGTTAAGTTGTGATTTTTGTATGGTTGCATAATTATCAACTTTTTTTAGTGAAATAGCATAAGCATCATTTGCTCCGCCATTATTGCTATTTTTAGTTTTTTGAATTGCTTGATTGATTAGATTGATTTTATCTTGCTCATAAGCGAGTAAAATTTCATTCCCTCGTTCAAGTAATTCAGTTTTAGCATTTTCAAACGAAGCAAGGTTTGGAATGTTATCTGGGTTATTTAATTGATCTATTAATCGATCAATGCTAATAATTTCAAGATTTCCCCTACCAATAGCATCAATTGTTTTATCATTAGTGTATTTGCCTGAGTTTTTATCTCCGATAATATCAAGCAAACGTTTTTTATTAATCTCAGCTTCATATAATTGGGGGGTGAGTTCAATTAATTTATTTGCTTTACTAATAATCTCATTGCTTTTAGCTTGATTTGATGGGGCTTGCGAAGCTAAAAGCAAATCATTGTATTGTTTTAACAGAGCTAAAGATCCAGATAAATTTGGTTCGCTAGTATACTGTTGATCAATAGTATTTTTGAGTTGAGCAAGCTTTTGTTCAAGCAAGATTTTACTATCAGCATGATTAAGTTCATCAAGTGCTTTTTGCAAACTATCTTTAGCATTTTGGATTTGTTCTAATGTAGCATCAGGATTACTAAATAATTGTTCCACTTCTTCTCGGGCTTGATTTACAGCGTTAATATAAGGTTCGAGAGCTAGTGAGTTTGGTCCATGAGTTTTTTCGAATGTGTCTTGCTGTGCTTGTTTGTCAAGGTTAGAAAGTTGTCTAAAATCATTCCCGGTATTAGTTAAATTACGTAGTTTACCAGAAATAGTTTCAATATCTTGTGCTAACTTTGGATCACCATTTCCATCGTTTATTTGTGCACGGAGATCATCAAGTTGTTTTTTATATTGATCATATAAGTCGATCCGTTTTTTTTCGTTTTGTGTTGGATGGTAAGTATCATCATTATTTGAAAATACAGTTTTCATATAATGATCAGTAAAATTTGAAAAATTTTCAACTTGAGTTTGCTTGTCAGCATTAATTAGGTTTTGAAGCTTAATATCATAAGTTTTAATTTGTTCAATCAAACGAGCCGAGGGGATTGGATTAAAATCTTGGACCATTATGCTAGTTTCAGCATTGAGTTTTTGGGCTTCATTTACAATATTTTTATTAATGGGCTCATTTAAATTATTGATCTTTTTGATTTCTTTATTCAATAAATCAATTAATTGTTTTAAATCACTTTTTAAAATATTTCTAAGAATTTCATTAAGTTGATTTTTAACTGTTGTTAAAAAGGACGAAGTAACATCGTTTGAATATGTTTTAATCACTTGATTGTTTAACTCGGTTAATTGCCCAGCAATATCTTTGCTAGTGAATTTAAATCTTTTAACTTCAGATATTTGTGTTTGGATGAGCTTGAGCTCATTATTGAGATAAGTAAGTGTTTCAAGTTCTTTGTCTTCAACATTATAAAATGCAAAAATTTGATTTGCTAATTCTTGAGCCGATAAATGTTGATTGACAATAGCATCAATTTGTGAATTTAAAATGGTTGAACGTTTCTGAGTAATAATGTTATTATCCAAAGCTGATTTAATTTTGCTTTTTAGTTCAGTAATCAATTGGTTTGAAAATTTAAGAGCATAAAAGACACTAAAAAGATTGCTTTTGGCTGAAATAAGCTCTTTTTTATTGTTAATTAAAAGTGTCTGATCGATGAGCGAATTAACCATTTCTTGGTTAAATCTTAAAATCGGATCAAAGGCATTAACATAAGTGGTTAAATCTTTAATTACTTGTTTAATTTCAGTTGTAGTTTTTTGTGTATCTGAAATTTGTTGATAAAAAGTTACTACACTGTTGTGAATTTGATTAATATCAGCTTTGTTAAGTGCAATATCTAAATTAATTTTAGTTGAATCAAGAAACTTTTGTACATTTGCTTGTTCACTAGCTGAATAAGCAGTATTATGTACATATGGTTCAATTTGTTTTAAATACTCGTTAATCTCATTAATTTCAGTTTGCGAATCATCAAGAACTTGTTTAAGTTTATCAAGTTCATTTTTAGTATCTTGTGATGCAATTTGTATTTCGTTTAAACGGATATTAGCACTAATAATTCTCGAATATAGTGGAGTTAATGAAGAAGTAACATCTTTTTTAAGTCCTTGGAAAGGAAGATTATCAATTTTGTTAGCCGTTGTTTCTAAAAGTTGAATATATGGCATTAAATCGTTATTTTGGACAACAACTAATTTAGAAATTCCTTGAGAAAGGTTTTTTAAATACTCTTTTTTTTGAGCTTCGTTAGCGGTAAATAAATCGTCTAAAAACTTAATTGATTGATCATCTTTAAGTTGAGTTAGTTGATCTTTGAGATCGAGTTCACGAATCCGATCCTCTTGATTAGTTAAAACTTTATTTCAAAAAATAAGAGCTTCTTGGTCTTTGAAAGGAATTTGGTTAATGTGGTTAATGTAAAAATCAAAAGCTGCTGCTTGTGCCTTGTCAAGTGACACTAATTTATCTTGGAGTTTTTTATCTTTGGATTGTCAATCAGCCTTAGCTGAGCGATAGATGTTTAATACTTGATCGTGTTGATCGAAACCTTGAAAATATGGAGAATAAAGTTTAAATAAATTCTCGCCTTGCAAAAAGTTTCCGTATACAGTCGAAGTATTGACAGCTTCTTTTGAATGAATTAAAGATAGAGTAGCACCTAAACCAATAGCAAGTGTAGCTGCAGTGGTCGGAACTAATACAAAAGCTTTTTTAATATTTTTATTTTTAAGCATAAAATTCCTCCTTAATTAGTGTAATTTGAATTGAACATCAAATCTTCCATTTGCACCAATAGCATTTTCAAAATCTGTATATCCAACTCCACCTTTTCCTGATTTAGCAACATCTCTTTGTACATATTGATCAGCATCTCATAATTTTGAAGGTTTTAAATTATCAAAAGTAAAGGCAAGCACGTCTCTGATTTTAAGTTTCTTCATTACATAATCATAGAATTGTGGAAGTCCTTCTGTTGGAGCACCTGTTGCTTTACCAGCTATTGTCCGTTTAAAGAAGAAGACATGACGAATAACGTCAGAATTACCAAGCGAAATATTTTGGACACTGGTGGTTTTGTTTTTGTCAAAACGGTTGAGAATTTGTCATGAAATAACCATCAAACCAGCATCATTATTATTTGTTGTATCAAATACTGGAATTCCAATTACTAGAGGCAAGAATAACAAGTTCTTACCTGCATCAGTAGTGCTATTGTATTGATATTGATAATTATTTTTTCATCCAAGAGAAGTATTTTGAGCTTGAGTGACAATCCCTTCTCAATAATTAGGATTATTTTGATATTCAATTCCAGTATCCGAAGCTAAGTTAGGGTTAAGGGTTTTTCAAAAAATAGTATTTCCAGCTTGTGTATATCCTTTATATGCAGAAGTCAGTTTAACCTTAACTCTAAAGTTTCTAGACGAGTTTGTAGTACTTGAAGGAGCAGCGTTAATATCTTCGTTAACATTTTCGGTAAAGTAATCTAGATTTTGAGCAAGGGCTTGCACAGTTGAATATTTACTGAATGCTCCTAAGAATTTAGATGGGGCTTGCACATTGTTTCATCCGGCTTGTTCTGCGGTAAATAATGTTTGTTGTAATGTTGTTGTGTTTTGAATATTTGCTTTGCTAATAACAAATTGATCTAAAGTTTTAAAATTAATTCCCACATTTTCAAACTTGATACCAAATTCATTGACATTTCCAAATGCACTAGTATTTTCGGTTAGAGCAGCTGGTTTATGAAATTTAAAGTAAAGATTAACAAATCCACGTTTTATTGAAGGATCTGATGTTAAACGCGATCTAAGATATTGAGCATTAGGATCGGTTGATTTATAGACAAAAACTTCAACATTGCTGGTATTAAAGATAGATGCTGATCCTTTTAAAATATTAAAAGTATTAAATAAATTGCCAATTAATCCTGCTCCTGTAGCATCAAATTGATCGTTAAGTTTTTTGGCTTTGAAATTGGTATTGTCAATACTAATGTTCTGTTCGGTAATTTGATTGCCATTTAATAAATTATCAAATGTCTCAAGCGAAGTAGAATCTTTGGGGGTGATGTTTTCGTAGTTTAATTTACCATTTTCGGTTTTGAATAAATAATTAAAAAACAAGTTAGTATTATCGGGATTAGCCATTCATTTAAATAATGATAATGCAGTGCTAAATCCATTGGTAATTGCACTGTAAATATCAAAATCAGTAGAACTTGCTTTTTGTAAGTTTTCAACTTGATGTTCACTTTGAACTGACAAGCTTGAGATTTTAGCATATTCATTTTTAAGATCACTAAATTTATCATTATTTGAAGCTAAATTTGGAGAAATCTGATCAGCACTAGCAAAGAATTTAAGTAAATTGCTAATTTGTGATCTTCCATCAAATCCGGTAATTCCTTCAATGAACTTAGCAATTGCTTTTTGAAGAGTATTTGGGTCAGTATCACTGGTTCCAAAAACAATTTGCTCAAGTTTTTCTTTAGCTTTTGCCAAAGTTAAAACAATTTGTTTGTAGGTATTAAAGTATGTGTCTCTAGATGTTGTAATAGCGGTTGTTGTCGCTTGATTAAACATAATATTCGATTCATCATTTTCGTTTCGAATATCACTTGAACTATTATTAGTTATTGAATTCATTTCAGTAAGAAAATTATTAATTCGATTGGTCAAATCATTAGTTATTGAATTAGTTTGAATTAAAGTGAAACGAGCATTTTCAACTGAATTATCATCAATTAACTGTTCATCAATTCTTTTTAGATTACTAATCGAAAGTAAAATTGAAGGAATTGATTTAATTGAAATTAAATTTTGATAATAATCAAAGAACTCGCTAGCAACATTTGATAAAACTTCAATAACATCATTGTTTGTAAATGTATCTAATCAGGTTTTAATGTCAGCATCACTTTCATTTAGTTTTTGTGCATAAGTTGATGCATTAGTGTGAGTTGTATCTGATGCTGTTAGTAATGCTGCACTAGCGAATTGATTTAATTCGTCTTGGGTAATACCGGTTACTTTTAAAATAAATTCTTTAGTTGCTCCTTGAGTTTGAGAAGCATTGAGGAAATTGTAAAATTGTTCAAACTTAGATTTGTATGAGTTGTAACGATTAGCTTCTCATTTGAAAGTAAGCAACCTTTGTTCTTTGTATTTTTCAACTGCGCTTGTAAGAGTTGAATTGAAAGTAAATAACTTATCAGCAGTTGCAATATCAATGTTTTTAATTGCATCTAAAGCTATTTGTTCATAATCATTTTCTTTAGGAGTGGCATTTGGATTTGTATAATGGCTATTTAAATATTTATTTAATTCTGAGTTTTTAGCAAAAACTGCTTTTGCTTTAGCGGTTTCGGCTTTTAAAATTAAATCTAAAATTCCACTATTTGAATTGTATAACTCTGAAGCAAGACGCAACTTATCTTCTTCGTTATGAGTGTTATTTTCTAGTGCGCTTGTTGCTTCATTTATTTTAGTTTGTAATTGAGTATAAAGATCTTTAATATTTTGTGGCTCATAATTTGGATTATTAATTTGTGAATTATATTTGTCTAAATATGTTTGAGCTTTATAAATATTAGCTTGAAGAATTTTTGAATTGATAAAAGCAATATTGTATGAGTTATTCGATGAACCAGTGAGATACTTTTCTTTTAAAATATTATAGTTATCTTCAGTTTCTAGCGAAGGATTATTATTTAAATCAGTAAAAATGCTATTGATAATGTTTTTTAATGGGTTTTTAGCATTATTAGTTAAATATTCTGCGTTTCCAGGAGTAGAGTTAAAGCTATTTAATTTAGCTAATTCTTGAGCAGCTTGTTGAGCTAATTGCAATCTCTTAGTATATGTGTCTAAGAAAAAGATATTACTATCTAAATTAGCATTACTTTTTTCACTATAGAAGTAACCTTCTCCTTTAGTAATTTCGGTTTGCAGTTTATTCAATGAAGCTTGGACATTACTATCATTAGCAATATTGGTACTTGAACCACTATTCATACTATTTTTCACATCATTAGCTTTTTTAATTAACTGCGCAATATGTTTGTATTTTTCAAAGAAAACATCGCTTTCAACTACGTTGATAATTGCATTATCAATTTCTCCACGATTAGTTGCATTTGCAATTGCTTGAGCTTGAGTGTGAAAGAATTCGTCTGCTTTAGTTTTTAATGTCTGATATTGTAAATCAAGGGTAGTAGTTCCTTGGGTGTTTAATTGATCAACTTGTTTGACCTTGGTTCCTTTGTCTGGGGCTGTTGATTTATAAATTAGATCAAGACCATTTTTACGAGCTAGATATAAATCACGCACATCTGAGAACGAATTAAGTAAATTTGGATATAAAGTAGTATCAATTTCAGTGGCAGTTGAACTTGTAGTTGGAATATTTTCTAAAATAGTATCGGCGAGTTTCTTAGCATCATTTTCAAATCCATAATTATAATTAGTTCCAGTTTTATACTCAAAATTATTATAATCAGTAGTGCTTAATACTTGATTTTGAGTTGTAATTTTTTCATTTTGCAGAGCAATTAACTTATCAAGTGAAGTCAGAGTATTTTGCACATTAAACAATTTGCTTTGAGTAACAGATCCTGCATCAAGCAAGCTTGTTAAATGATCATAATATGCTTGCATTTTGGTTTTGGCTTCTTGACCAGTACCGTGAGCTCCAGTACCGTCTGGATATGTGTTTGGAATGCTTGATTTTTTATTTTGAACTGATTGGTATACTTGCTCAAACTTATTGAACAAACTAATTTGATCTTCAAGATCACGATCTTTAGCAATTAAATCAACTGGACTTATAGCTAAATAATCACTCATATAAGTGTTGTAGATATTAGTAATTTGAGTGAGAATTGATTGTTTTCCTGTTGAGCTTTGTGCTGCTTTGGTTTTATTAGTTACTAAATCCTTAGCTCTTTTTGTGACAATAGCAAGCTGTTTGAGATTTTCTTCTTTGAATTGGATTGAACTAAGCTCATTATCAATGTCAATAAGTGCTTGTTTCATAGTCACGGCATTGGTACGATTCATCAAATCATTTAGTTTATTATCAAGTTGAGTTTTCAGTTCTGAATCAATATTAGCAAGCATTGTAAGTTTATTATCTACTTCGGTTTTGTAATTTTTAATTTTGTTTAATTCTGAAGCCTTAGCATCTTCAAGCGAAACAGTGTCAAAGTATAAATCACGAAATTCATTTCTTAATCCAATAATACTATCTGGAGTTTTTGTGTAAAAGAAGTGATCATCAGCATTAGTATAAGCATTAGTATCGTTGAGTTTAGCAAATAAACTATTATTTGGATGTTGAGTAGTTAGAACTTGAATATTCTTTTCAGATGGAGTAGATTTAGATGGAGTATTCAAATAATCAAAAATAGTTTGTAATTGATTGATTAACGAACTTAAAGATGAAATTTTAGCATAATCTCGCTTGATCTTTACCAAGTCTGATGAGTCATTATAATTAGAAACAGTGTTTTGAATTGCAGTATTTCAATTTGTGATAATCGTTTTTCATTTGTCACTATAATTAGTTTTGATTGATTGATCATAATTATTAAACGCATTGAATTTATTATTTAATTCTTTTGCAGTTTGTAAGAATGAATCCTTAGTATAAGCAAGCGGAAGTAAATCTAATTGAGATAATAATTGTTTGGTTAAAGTGGTTTTCTTTCCATTGGCATCTTGAGCCTCTTTCAAAGTATCAAATTGACTAAATACAGCATCAGTATTTGTTGAACTATTTAAATGGTCGGCTTTTTTACGCTGGTCATATTCATTTTTTAATTTTGTTTTTAGTGCAATTGCATCATCTCATTCCTTTTGAATGCCGTTTCGAATTGCTTGTTCACGATTCTTAGAAAAAACAATATCATCATTTAGGGTTGCTAGACTTGAAGCAGAAGCATAAAATTCAGCCAATTTAATCTTGTAATCAGCAATTTTTGCATTAAAAGTAGTGATTGCATCATCAAAAATTGCTTGATTTTTGTTAGTAGTGTTATAAACCATTTCAAGTTGTTTAATATTATTTTCGGCTTGTAAACGAGTTGTAGACTTGCTAAGTTCATCATTTAAAATTCGAGTTTTAAAATTAATTACTGAAACCGAATCTCCAAAATTAATCAAACTATTGTTTGGCTCGTTTAAAGTCCCGCCTTGTGGTTTATCAATAATCGAATCTAATAAAGCTTTATAAGTTATTGGATTATCGTTTTGATTAATATTTTGTAATTTTTCGGCACTTGCTTTTAGTGATTGGGCTAATTTTAAGTATTTTTTAATGCTACTTTCTAAATTATCAATTTGAGCTTGAGTTTTTTGTGGATCACCAATTAAGTTTTCAGTTTGAGTGTTAATACTATCGATTGAATCGTTAATTTTATTATAAGGACTAACATTCTTAAAATTAGTATTTGTGATTTTATTTTTAAGAATTTCATTATTGGTTTTGCGCAATAAGGCTACAGAAATTGCAAGTGAAAGTTGATTCGATTCGTCCGAAAGCGCTTGTGTATGAGCGTTAATTTGATCTTTATCAAAATCAGGCTTAAAAAGTGTATTAATAAATTGATCAGTTGATTGGTTTAAATCTTTTGCTTTAGTGAATTGTTGTTTTGGAGTAAAAGTTCCATAATCAGCACTTTCAGTATCGGCTATTAAAGTTTTAAGATTATTATTTCTCACTTCAAGTTCTTTAGCAGATTCAACTACATTCATTAAATTAGCAATTTTCTCATTAATTGCAGCTCTTTGTTCGCTATTTAAATTTGTATTTGAAAGTTCGTTTTGATAATCAGTGAGTTTATCAGTTAATGCTTTTTGCACTGGAGTTGGGACTCCGTTAAGTGCATAAGGAGCAAAAACATCTTTAATTCTTTGGAAATTATCTTTAAGTGCTTGTCCACTTTGATACTCAGCTTGTTTTTCTTTGTATTCTTTAATAGCATCGTTCATTTGATCGACTAAATCAGAAACATTGTTTGCAGTACTTGCTTGGTTCAAAGCTGAAAGAATATCTGCTTTAACTTGATTAATTTTTAATGCTTGAGCTTGTAAATACGCTTGTTCAGCCCGTTTTCCGTTTGATGAAAAAATAGTTTGTTCACCAAGTGCAACTGAATGTTCAAGATCTTTAAAGTTCTGGGCGTTATTAGTTAAATTAGTAAGTTGTTGCTGAATTTCGTTAAATCTTTTTTCTTTTTGAAATGCATTAAGATTCGGATTTTGAGCAGTAATTTCAGCTTGCTTTTTGAGTTCTTGAGCTTGCTCAAAAAGTTTTTGTCCAAAAGAAGAATCAATTTTTCCGTCTTTAGCATCAAATATACTAAAGAGATCATCTTTAGTTATTTTGAATTTTGACAAAACATTCGAAAGTCCATCGCTAATATTGGCTTTTTCAATTTCAGTACGATATTGTTCGATTAAATTTTGCAATTCCTCACGAATGGCAGTAGAGTCTTGTGGAATTAATTCTATTGCTTTTGAATTTAAAAACTCTAAACGATCTCTAATGTCTGATGAAATAACACCTTCACCATTAAGGAACGCTTGTGATAAATCAAATCAACTTTTTAACTCTTTCCGATTAATTTCTCTTAAAAGATTGCTTTGAATTCTTAAAGCATCGTTAAGCTCTTTAACCGAAACATTGCCATTTAACAATGACAATATTTGAGAAGACATTCTAGCTAAGACATTCTTATTAACATCTCTTCCCTTATTTTGAGATTCTAAAATTTGATTATTTAATTTTGACAGAGAATTTTTAAACACTGAAGCTAACAATACGTTATCGTAAATGTTATTATGAAGATCATTAAGTTTTTCTAAATATTCATTAACATTATTAAGTTTTGATTCAACAATATCGTTTAATTGTGTATTGAATTTTTGAGCATCTATTTGTGAAAGATTTTTTTCATCTACATATTTTTTAATGTTACTTTGAATAGTATTGATTAAATTGGAGATATTTTTAACACTGGTTTCTAAATTGCTGGTTTGAGCAATACTATTTAAAATATCATTTGGTGTTTCTTTAGGATTTTTCAAAATATTATCAATTTGCACTTGCACAAGTAATTGAATTTTTGGATTAGTGCTAATTGATTTTAAATTGTTTAAATTCTGCGAAAGAGTTTGTAATAATTTATCTGTATCTGGTGTTTCTTGAATTAATGTATCAAGTTGATTGTTAACTAAAGTATTTAAATATTCTATTTCTTGAGCTTTAGTGACTGCTAGTGTTGGTGAAGCATTTAGAGCAGTATTTTTATAATCTTCAATTCGTTGTAAAAAGTTGTTTTTGAGAGAATTTTCAATATCTAAGTTATTAACTTCGTTCCGGACACGAATAACATTCTTTAAAAAATTATTTAAATTTTGATTTTCTTGTGTCTTGTTAACTCTGAGTTTGGTAATCATTTCATCATAAACTTTTTCGTACTCGAGTACTGCGTCTTTAGAATATTCTGGTTGAGCTAACAAGTTTAAAATTTGATCAATAGTTGAAAGAAGTGCGCTTTTTTCTTGTGCACTAAATAAATTGGAATTATTTCTTACTAATTGTTCATGATTAGTTCAAATTTTGGTTTCCAATTCAAATGAAAATTGATTTTGACGCTCAATTAAAGGGTCAATAACACTATAAAAATTCTTTAAAGCTGAAGATTTGCTCTCAGACGAAGAAATCGAATTAATCACTTTATCTTTGGCGGATTTAATAGTACTTTGAAAATCAACATCTTTAACTAAAGAGTAATATTCATTAATTAAATTCTTTACTTCAATAGCGTCATCAGTAACACTTAACATTGCTTTAGGAGTCAATTGCTTGAGCTTATTTCTCTGTTCAATCATTAATGCAATTGATGAATTTTCATTAGCTAAAAGCTGATTAGCAAAATCGACTTCAGAAGCAAGTTGTTTTATTTCTGGGCTTGTTTTATTTTTTTCTTTAACTGATTTTAGTGCATTTTCGGTTTTAAGGACTTGTTTTTGAAGCTCTGAAAAAAAATAAGTTTGTTTAGGTAAGACCTTAAAAGAATCGTGTAAAGATAGCAATGTTCCCACAGAAATAATCGCAGCTCCTGCTCCGATACCAGTACTAATTCCTAGGATGGTTATAGCTTTTTTGGAATTTCTCATAAAATACTCCTCAAATTTGTATAGATAATTTTAAATTAATTTTTGGGATAAAAATAATAAAATTTTCTCAATATATATATACTATAACTATATAGTAAAATATTATAACCCAATAATTGAATAAATGAATGAAATCAATTTCATATTTACTAAACTTAAAATTAAGTAAATCCTATATATTATATTATTTTCTCCAAAAAAACAAAAACACACCATTTAGAAGTGCGTTTTGCTTTTTTGTTAAAATATAATGAATTTTAACGGAGTTTAAATCAGAATTCACCAATTGTGGCCGAGTAAAGTACTCCACGAGCTGAAGATTTTTGTAGTGAATTTCTAGGATTTTGATTTGTTGAAAATTCCTTATTTGGAGTAGGTGCGATTTGAGCAGTTGTTGGAGTATTTGGGTTTGAACGGAACACTGCTTTTTGTCCCCCGTTTAAAGGATAAACTGCTGCAACTCCAGGAAATTTTGTTGAACTAGAAAATAAAAGCGAAGATCCAGAATCGGGCATTACTTGATTATTAAAAATTGAATAAATTTGTATTGTTCTTGATAATTCAGCTGGAGTAGGTGTGTAATTTGCTGGATTTGACCCAAAATTATTTGAAAGTTGATTCAAGAAGGTTTGATCATCTGTCTTAAGTTCTGTTTTAGTTTTTTGAATATCCAGATTTGATTTGAAAGCATTTTTACTGATTCCATAGAAAACATTTTCCATTCACGAGTTGTATAAGTACACTTTTCTTAACACAGGATCATAATCAATATTAAATTCATATAGAATAACGTTTATTCCGGTAGGAATTCTTGAATTTGGAGTATTTCATCAAGAAGACGAATCGTTTCAAAGATTTTGACCACCTGAATCCGGAAGTTCTCTAAGAATAAAATCATAGATTTCAGGAGTACCTGTACCACTTGCAGCTCCGTGAGTTGGAAATCCAGTGATATAACCAGGTTGAAGTTGTAAAAACGCAAAACCTTTTTCATTGTCTTTTGGAATAATTACTAAACGTTCATCATCTTTAGATGTGGTTAAACTCAAATTAAAGGTAATTGGTATTGAAGATTGATTTTCAATATCAAAACTATATCTGTTGTTAGTATTTCGGTTATCTTTATCTAAATAAGCACTTATTCGAGAAGCACTTCCAGTAGTTGTAGAATTAAGATTTGCTAGAGCTGGATCAGTACTATTTTGTCAAGTTGATTTATATTTAGAATTCGGTTCAAGAATATGAGTACTTGTATTTTCAGTTGAATTTGTTGAATTTAAATTGAAAATAGCCGACTTCATTTTGTTATACACTTTAGTGATAACATCATTTTTTACGCTTGCAGCATTAGAAGCGCTTGCACTTGATACTTGAGGAATATTTCATCCAGCTTCATCAACATCAATAACTTCATATTTAGCAGCATAACCAGCTTGGTTGTTATTATTTACAAAAATACTGGTAGTTCCATTAGTAATTTGAATCTTATCTAAAGTTTGGAAAGTCATAACTACTTCTTTTTCGACTTTTAAAGTTCCAATATCAGTGGCTTGTGATTCGTATGAATAAACAATTTTAGCTTTAAGCGATTGACGATCAACTTCGGCTTGAGTTGGTGCAACCATACTAAATCAACCATTTTGATCGTATTTTTTAATATACACTTTAAACTTAATTGGCGAATATATCGATTTAACTTGATTATCGCTGGTCACATCTTTGCTAGTGTAAGCAAATTGTTCAAACATGTCTAAAAAGTCAGGATTGTTGTGAATTTCAACCATTTCAGGTTGTGAACCATTATTAGTATTTTGGGCAATAATTTCATTAAACTTAGAAACAAACTTAGAACGAGTATATGATTTATTAGTCACAATTACTTTGTATTTTTTATCAAAAGTTGCTAGATCATTTAAACTTTGCTCAGTTGGCATAAAGTCATTAGTTTGATTTGGATTATCATCTAATGACTTTAATAAAAGCTGTTTATTATCGTCTAAAGTAATTCAATCTTTATAGGCAGTTAATGATTGTAATAAACTGTATAAAGTATCTGGAATATTAGTTGTTTTATTTAGAGTAGCAAAATCAAAGTTAGGATCTGTATTGACATTATTTTTCAAGGTTTCAATCCCTTGTTTAAAACCTTGAAATTTCTGAATAATTTGTGCTGTATCCGGATTTGATGTTGTGTCTGAATAACGGATGGTTTCAAAAATATCAGCAAATATCGGTTCAAGTGGGTTTTTGCTTAATGCTTGAGCGACAGCATTTTTAACACTTTTTTCAAACTCAATAAAGTCATGATTTAATCGTTCAATCACAGTAGCAAAATATGCAAGTGATCCTGATTCTTTTTTAGCATTAATTGAATTGTAAATTTGTACAGCTGAATTAATCGAGTTAACAAAAGCATCATATTGAGTTTCTAAACTTTCAACCTGATTGTATTTGTATAAGTTTTGTTGTTTACCCATGATGTTTTGTTTTAATGGGTCTAGTTTTTGCTTTAACTTAATGTAAAATCCAGCTTGATTATTAGCTCCGGTTTGAGTTGGGATTGGAGCAAATTTTTCTGCAAAAGATTGTTTGATATGGTCAATAAAAGCATCAATAACACTTTGGTAATTACCAGTAATAACACCTACTAATGAATTAATTTTGCTTGAATAATCATCAATCACTGTGAAATTATTGTTTAACACATTATCAATTTGGTTTTTTAAAGCTAAAATTGGAGCATATTCATTAGTGCCTACTTGCGAACCTGCACGCACAGCCACTTTAGAAGCATCAAAATCATTGTAGTATTCATTTACAGTGTTTTTAATGTTTTCAACTACATTAATTCCACGATTATACAAATCAAAAATTTGTAAACTTGCTACTGATTTAGCATTGGCTAGATAAACATTGATTTGTGAGTATGATAAATTATCTTTATCATTATTAGCAGTTGTTAAATCATTAATTCCTTTTTGTTCAAAGCGATCAACATAAGTACTTGGTGTGGTACCAGGTGTATTAAAATGAGTGTTTACTGAATCAAAGAAGTTTTTGATCTGATTATCAGTGTCAAGTTGTTCTTGAATTTGAGCTTTTTTGGCCTGAATTAATTGATCAATATTATTATTAATTGTACTAATTAAAGTTAATTTAGTAACTTCATCATTATTATTTGTTGATAAAGTAGCATTAACTCCAGTAGTAGAATTGTTAATTAAAGTAGTGATTTGGTTAAACTTACTTTCAACATTATTATTATCTAAACTAGGATCCTTTAAGACAATAAATCCATTTGCTCGATTATACGCTTTTTGTAATTCAATGGCATTATCAAGTGCATATTTAATTAAACTATTTTTTGCACTAGCCGGTTCGCTTGCTTGAACATTGTTCACGCTTCTAAAGTATTTAGTAATAAGTTGTTGAGCAGTTTGATTATTAGTATTATATTCATTAACAAAGGCTTGTAATTTACCATTAATGACATTTTTAGCTGGTTGAGTAAGTGTAGTATCTGCTTCAAACTCATTTTTGACTTGTTCATAAGCAACAAGCAAAGTTAATTTAGCTTGTTGTTGTTCAATTTGAGCAATAAGGTTTGCAATTGAATCGTTCCCAGTTACTGACATTTTACTTGTATCATTGTAATATGTTTGAGCTCGATCAATTAAGGTTTGCGCTTGAGTTTTAGCATTATTAATTAAATCTAAATTACTTACAATTTTATTTTTAAAATCGTTTAACTCATGCGCTTGTTGAGCTAGATTTTTTAAATCTTGAAGTTTGTTCTGGATAATGTTAACTTTAGCACGGACAACATTAAGAGTTCCGGTTTCATTCGGAGAAAGAGTTAATGTGGTCGAAGTGTTGTTTTCTTGATCTAATTGATTTAAAAAGGAAATTAATGAATTTTTAAGTTCATTGTGCACAAGTGGAATGAATTGAGTTTGTTTGATTGTATTAATTTGAGTATGGGTTGCGTCTCTATAAGCATTACGAGCTTGAATAGCAGCTTTTTTATCTCCAATTTCAGTGATAATTTTTTCAGCGAGTGTATTGTACGCTTGTTGATTAAGTGTATTATTTGAACTTAATTCAAATAAATCATTGACTGAATAAGTATTATTAGTTTCTTTTCCTAATGTAGTATTAGGGTTTGTAGTTGCACTTGGAATGCTATCTCAAACTAAAAGGAGAATCGCTTTAAGATCAACAGATGAAGTTGACGAATTATTTTGAGCAAGTGTAGTGGCATATGTTAAAGCATCATGATCAGCATTGATTACATTTTTAAATGATCCAGCTTTAGCTGTTAGTGTGGTAATTTTATCTACACCAGCTTGATCGTATTGATCATTAATTGCAGCGGTTTCAAATGAAGTTAAATAAGTATTTAATTCATTTAATTTATCAATCCCAGCTACTCCATCAACACTTCTTAAGTTAAAGTCTGAACCATTAATAATTGTTTGAATTTCAGCTAATTTGCTTGCGAGTTGATCAGCAGCGTTAAGTTTTTGAGTGCTAAAAATAATTTTGTGACTTAAATCATTATAGTATTCAATGTTATTATCACTTCCAGTTGGAACAGTTATTTTAAAGTAATTAGCTTTAGCTTCAGTTAAAAATGTATTGATTTTTTGAATATAAGTACTAATTAAACTTGAACTATTATTATTAATAGCATCCATTGCACTTTTAGCACTATCAACATTTTTGGCTAGAGTTGCAATAGCTGGTATTTCATCTTTAACACGATTAACTTGATTAAGTATGTCAATTAAAGGTTGCTTATCTGTTGCAGTGTTTGCGGTATTTTTAGTGTTTGCTACATATTCAGTAAGTTTGTTATTAACATCAGTATCATATGTGGCACCAACATTATTAGCTAATTCTCTAACAATCCCTAAAGCCCCTTTGTTAAGATCGTCATTTTCAAGGGTAGCGATAATTCGCTCACGAATTTCTTGAATACCGACTTCTTGGAGGTACACTTTGTTCAATTCTTTATATTTATTGTCTAGATCGTCAAAAGTATCTGACGAGATTGGCAAACTGATTTCAAGTGCATTAGTTAATTGTTCAATTGAAAAGGTTTTATTTGAGCTACTATTTTGGTTTTTAACAACATAATCAGCTACCCGTTTTTCTAAATTAAATAATTCTGAATAACGAGTAATTTTTTTAATATTATCTAAGGTGTCTTGTAAACTTAAACTTGATAAATTGAGTTGATTTTTAACACTTGAATCAAAGGTACTTTGTCCACCTTGGACTTTAGTGTGTAAGGTCGAATTTCCGAAACTACTTGAACTTGCAGTGGCAGCAATATCTTTGAGTTTATTGAGTGCACGATCTTTTTCAAAGCCAATTTGTAATTTTACAAGATGATCATTAATATCTTGTGTGTCAACATTGACTCTTTGTGCAGGACTTTTATCGTTAACATAAGCTCTTTTAGCAGCTTTATAATATTGCTCAAAACTATAGCTAGGATTAGCATTTTTATTAGCAAGAGCATCAGCGTTTAATGCTTGCTCTTTAGCATCTACTTGAGCAATTGCCTGATTAAATGCACTTTCTAAATCGGCTTTTTTGGTTTGGTATAAATTAATTTTAACTTTAAATTGGTCTCTTTGAGCTTGGATTTGTTCAACACTTAAATCATTATTGAAAAGAATTGTATTAGCTTGTTGAATTAAAAGATTAATTTCTAGTTTGAGTGGTTCGTAGATTTTTCACTCTTTGTTTTTGTTTAAAACTACCTCTAATTGTTGATAAACATCTAAAAATTCTTTTTTAGCTTGGATTATGTTTTGGGCTTTAGTTAAAGTTGTAATTTTCTCTTTAATTTGAGCAACATCATCACCAGTAGCTAAATCATTGTTTGATAATAAGTTTCCAATGTAGTTTGATAAAGTAGTGGTTGATCCAGAATTGTAAAGATTGTAAGAATCTAATAAATGAGACGAAATATTCGCTAGTTGATTAAATAGATCCATTTTTTCGCCAGCAGCTTTAGCACGTTCTAAGTTAAGCTGTGATTTTTGAACAGTTGCGTATTGATTAATTTTAGCTAAACTAGATTTATAAACATCATTTGCTTCACCAGTTGTGGTTTTTGCACTGCTTTGAATTGAACTATTTAGTATTTCGATTTTATCTTGCTCATAAGCAAGTAAAATTTCATTTCCTCTTTCGAGCAATTGAGTTTTAGCATTTTCAAAAGCTTGTAGATTTGGGATATTATCCGATGAATTTAAACGTTTGAGTAATTGATCAACACTGATAATTTCATCATTACCCTTACCAATTGCATTTGTTGTTTTAACCCCAGAGTATTGGGCTGAAGTTTTTTCTCCAATAATATCAAGTAAACGTTTTTTATTTACTTCAGCATCAAATAAATATGGAGTAAGTTCAATTAAATGGTTAGCTTTTGAAATTGAATCATTACTTCTTTGTTGGTTTGATGTATCTTTAGAAGCTTGAACTAAATCATTGTATTGTTTAAGCAGAGCTTGAGCACCATCTGAACTTAAATCAGAACCATAACTTTGATCAATAGCGTTTTTGAGCTGATTTATTTTTTGTTCTAGTAAGATTTTTGTGTCAGCTTGGGTTAAGGCTTTGAGAACTTTTTGTAAGTTTTCGTGTGCACTAGCAACTTGTTCAGGAGTTGCGTCTGGATTGGCAAATAAACTATCAAGTTGATCACGAGTTTTTTGAACATCCTTAATAAATGGTTCAAGTGCTATTGAGTTTGGTCCGCTTGATTGTTCTTGAACAATTTGCTCAGCTGATTGATCTAATAGCGAAAGGCCGCGGAAATCGTTTCCGGTGTTACTTAAGTTTTTAAGTTTTTGTGAAATGCTTTCAATTTCTTGAGCAAGATCAGCATTCCCATCTCCTGAGTTAATTTTTGCACGAAGCTCATCAAGACGTTTTTTATATGAATTGTATAAATCGATTCTTTTTTGTTCACGTTCAGTTGGAACGTAGGTATTATCATTGTTTGAAAAGACTGTTCTTAAATAATCATCAGTAAAGTTGGAAAAGTCTTCAGCTTGGGTTTGTTTACTTGCGTTAATTAAGTTTTGAAGTTTAATATTGTAAGTTTTTATTTGTTCAATTAATTTAGCTGAAGGAACAGGATCAAAATCCTTAGTTAATGGGGTCGACTCATCATTAAGTTTTTGAGCTTCGCTAATAATAACTTTGTTAAAGTCATTATTCAAGCTTGCAAGTTGTTTGATATGTTGATTCATTAAATCGATTAATTGTGATAAATTGTTTTTTAAAATGGTTCTAAGCGATTCATTAAGTTGGTTTTTAACCGAGACTAGAAAAGCTGATGTAACTGAATTAGAATAGGTTTGGACCACTTGGTTATCTAACTCATTTAATTTACTAATAATATCTTGATTAGTGAAAGGTAATTCTTTTACTAACTTAATTTGTGATTGAATGAGTTTGAGCTCATTATTGAGATAGTCTAATCTTTCCAGTTCTTTATCTTCGGAATTATAAAAATTAAACAATTCGTTGGAAAGCTCTTTAGCTGGTAAATTTTTATTAACAATGGCTTGAATTTGTGATTTTAATAAAATTGATTTCTTTGGAGTGATAATGTTGTTTTTAAGAGCTTGGTCAATTTTTTGGTTAGTTTCGTGAATAACTTGATTTGAAAATTTAAGAGCGTAAAATTGGCTGAATAAATCGCTTTTAGCTGAAATAAGTTCTTTTTTATCACTAATTGATAACACTTGAGTAATTAATTGTTTGAGAGTATCTTTATTAAAACGAAGCATTGGATCAAGTTGATCAATGTAAGTATTTAAATCACTAATAACTTGCTTAATTTCGCCACTAGTTTTTTGGGTATCTGAAATTTGTTGATAAAAAGTCACCACATCATTACGAATTTTATTAATATCGGCTTGAGTTAAGGCAATATCTAAATTGATTTTGGTTGAATCTAGGAATTTTTTGACATTTTCTTTTTCACTCTGAGTGTATGCAGTGTTTTTAACATAAGGCTCAATTTGCTTTAAATAATCGTTAATTTCGTTAATTTCACTTTTAGATTGTGCAAGTACTTTTTCAAGCTTTTTAACTTCATTTTTGGTATCTTGCGAAGCAATTTGAACTTCATTAAGTCTGATATTAGCACTGATAATCCGTGAATAAAGCGGTACTAATGAATTATTAGCATCCTTTTTGAGTCCATTAAACGGAAGAGTATCAAGTTGATTAGAAGTTGCTTGAAGTAATTTGATAAATGGATTGAGTTTATCATTTTGTGAAAGTACTAATTTTGATATTTCTGATGAAAGAGTAGTTAAATATTCTTTTCTTTGCTCACTATTTAAGCTGTCAAAATCGTGAATAAAAAGCATTGAACGATCTTGCTTGAGTTGGGTAAGTTTGTTCTTTAGATCTAGCTCACGAATCCGGGCTTCTTGATTGTTTAAAACTTTCTTTCAAAAAGATTTAGATTGATCAATGTTTTCAACCAAAAGTTGATCAACGTTATTAATATAGAAATTAAAAACTTTTTCTTGTGCTTTATCAAGAGCTACTAGTTTTTCTTGGAGATTTGTTTCTTTATCATTTCAAATATTTTTAGCTTGACTAAATTGTTTTAGCACTTGCTCTTTGTCGTTTTGTGAAGCCTCAATATAAGGCGCGTAAAGTTTAAATAAGTTTTCGCCTTGAAGAAAGTTTCCAAATACAGTGGATGAATTAATGTTTTCCTTTGAGTGAATTAAGAACAAGGTTGCGCCCAAACTAACAGCAAGCGGTGCTGCTATACTTGATGAAATAACAAGAGTTTTAGCTAATTTTTTATTTTTTATTTTAAGCATGTCATCTCCTTTTCTAATGTAGTTTTAATCGAATATCAAATTTTCCATTTTGTCCAATTGCATTAAAGAAATCGTCATATCCAACTCCACCTTTTCCTGAATTTGTAGTGTCTTTTTCGATTTTATTATCTTTATTTCATAAAGAAGAATTACGTAAATCTTCAAAGGTTAGTCCCACAAAATCTCTAAAGCGGATTTTATTCATTATATATTCATAAAAGCTTGGTAGAGTTGCTGTCGGTTGTCCGGGTGTTTTACCAGTTGTGCTTTGTTTAAAAAAGTAAACGTATCTCAATACATCAGGATCACCAAGCGAAATATTTTGAGTTGCTGTGGTTGGAGTTTTGTCAAAACGGTTGAGAATTTGTCATGAAATAACCATTAAAGCTGGATTATTTTGAGCATCAACAACCGGAATTCCAATAACAATTGGTAAAAAAAGTAGATTTTTATTTGTATCTTTATTTGAAACTAGTGAGTATAAGTAATTTTGACGTCATTGAAATGTATTATTGTTTGCAGAGCTAATTATATTAATCAAATAATTAGTGTTTTGACGCCCTAGTCCTTTATCATCAACAAAATTAGGGCTTAAAGTTTTTCAGTAAATAGTGTTTCCGACTTGAGTATAACCTTTATATGCACTAGTTAGTTTAACTTTAATTCTGAAATCAGGCGAAGAATCTGAGCTTGCTGATGCAGGTGCATCGATCGGATCATCTACAGATTCGGTAAAGAAGTATTTATCATCATGAAGTAATTTTAGAGCCGAATATTTATTAAAGGCTCCGAAAAGTCTTGCTGGAGCTTGCAGATTATTTCATCCAGCTTCTTCGGCAGTAAATAGTGTGGTAGTTAATGTATTTGTGTTTTGAATATTTCCTTTATCAATCACAAGGGTATCTAAAGTATGGAATGAAATTCCGACATTTTCAAACTTAATCCCAAAATTCGCTACAGTTCCAAAAGCACTATCAGCTTGAGTTAAAGATGCCGGTTTATTAAATCTAAAGTAAAAATTGACAAATCCACGTTTAATTGAAGGGTCTGAAGTTAAACGTGATCTGAGGTATTGAGCATTTGTATCAGTTGCTGATTTATAAACAAATAATTCGACATTATCTGTATTAAAGAAGTGTTCAGCTCCTTTGAAAATGTTGAATTTATCAAATAAATCTCCAATTAATCCGCCACCTTGAGCATTAATTTGTGTATTAATTTTTTTAGCTTTATAACTAGTTCCGTCAATAGTGATCATTTCTTCGTTAAGAGCATTATTATCAAGAGTTTGTTGAAATTTTTCTACTGTAGTATTTTCTTTTGGAATGATGTTAGCATAATTAATAATTCCATTAACGCTTTGAGTTAAAAAGTCAAAGAATAAATCAGTATTGTTAGTATCAGTTACTCATTCAAATAATTGAAATGCTGTGTCAAATCCTTTGGTAATAGTGCTATAAATATCAAAATCACTTGCACTATTTTTATCTAGATTGGCCACTGATTGTTCAGTTTCTATTGAAGGATTGGCAATTTTAGCATATTCATTTTTTACCTGAAGAAATTTATCAGCGTTTGTGGCAATATTTGGATCATTTTGATCAGAACTTGCAATGTATTTTAAAATATTATGAATATTTGATCTTCCGTCAAATCCAGTAACTCCATCAATAAATTTAGCCAGAACTTTTTGGAGAGTATCTTGGTCTGAAGTATTAGTTCCAAAAACGATTTTTTCAAGTTCTTGTTTAGCTTGAGCAATCGCGACAACTGCGGTTTTGAAATTGTTAAAGTAATCAGTACGTGCTTTTACAACACTTTGTTCAGTTGGATTTGTGAATGATAGATTCGATTCATCATTTTCATCACGCACTTGAGTTGAAGTGGTATTTGTGATTGGATCCATTGCCTGTAAATATGCATTAATCCGGCTGGTTAATTCTTGGGTAATTGAAGCTGTTTGATTTAAAGTATAACGAACATTGTGTACTGCATTATCATCAATCAATTGATCATCAATTCTTTGGTGATTGCTAATTCCGAGTAAAAGATTTGGAATGGCTTTAATGGAAATTAAATTTTGATAGTAACCTAAAAATTCATTAGCCACACTTGAAAGTGTCTCAAGTACACTATTATTAGTAAAAGTTTTTAATCAAGCTTTATTAGCATCATCTGATTGACTTAAACGAGCAGCATAAGTTGATGCATTGGTATGTTTATTATCTGAAGCTTGTGGATGAATTGCATTGTTAAATTGGTTGAGTTCAGCTTGAGTGATTCCAGTTGTTTTTAAAATAAAATCTTGACTAACATTATTAGTCATTGGAACACTTAAAAAATCATAGAATTGATTGAATTTATCTTTATATGAGTTATAACGATGAGCTTCTCAATTAAAGATTTTTAATCTTTGATCATCGTATTTAGTTTGAGCATTTTGTAAGGCAGTGTTGAAATTGAACAATTTTTCAGCAGTATAAATATCAATATTTTTAATTGAATCAAGAGCTATACTTTCATAATCCGGTAACTTAGGAGTATTATTTGGATCTGTATAATTTAAACTTAAATAGCGATTTAACTCTGAATGAGCATTAAAAATAGATTTGGCTTTGATTGTTTCAGCTTTTAAAATATCATCTAAAGCACCATTATTTGAATTATAAAGTTCATTAGCGAGTCTTAGTTTGTCACCTTCATTATGATTAGTGTTGTTTAACTTTTCTGTAGCTTGAGTGATTTTAGCTTCAAGAGCTGTATATAAATCCCTAATATTTGACGGTTCATAGTTTGAATTAGTTTGTAATTGAGTTTTGTATTTATCTAAATATTCTTGAGCTTTATGAATATTGGCTTGAAGAATTTTTGAGTTAACAAAGGCAATGTTGAATGAACTATTCGATGATCCGGTGATGTATTTTTCTTTTAAAATATCATAGTTTTCTTTAGTCTCAAGATTTGAATTATTGTTTAAATCAGTAAAAACACTATTGATAATGCTTTTAAGTGGTATTTTTGCATTAGCAGTTAAATATTCGGTATCGGCTGAATTTGTACTAAAATCTTCAACTTCACCAATTTTTTGAGCGGCTAAAATTGCTAATTTTACCCGAGCAACATATGTATCTAGGAAGAAAATATTGCTATCAAGCAAGGCATTGTCTTTTTGAGTGTAAAAATACGATTCACCTTTATTGATTTCATCGTCAAGTTTAGCTAGAGAGCCAGTTACATTGGCATTTGAACTAATATTGGCATTCATACTTTGAACACTAGTTTTTTCGGCCTTAGCAATAGCTACTAACTCAGCAATTTTCTTGTACTTATTAAAGAAAACATTAAATTCAACTACTTGTAAAATGGCTTGGTCAATCCCAGCAATATCAGTGGCATTTTTAATGTTTTCTGCTTGAGCATGGAAAAAGTCATCAGCTTTTGTTTTTAAATTTTGATATTGCGGGTCTAAATTAGCATTTCCTTGAGTGTTTAATTGATCAACTTGCTGGGTTTTGATTCCATTATCACTGGCATTTGCTACGTTTTTATAAATAAAGTCAAGTGCACGTTTCCGAGCTTGGTATAGTTGATAAACATTTTCAAAAGAATTGACCAAAGTTGGGTATAAAGTGGTTTCAATATCAGTGGCACTTTGGTTAGTTGTTGGAATGCTTTTTAAAATTTCGTCAGCAAGATGTTGAGCATCAGTGGTAAATCCATAATTTGCATTGGTTGCACCAGTTTTATAAGCAAAATTGTTATAGCTATTATCTTGCAAGACTTGATTTTGAGTATGGATTTTTTCTTCTTGTAATGCGATTAATTTTTTCAGAGCAGCTAAAGTATTTGATACGGTAAATAATTTATTTTGATTTATTGGTGCTGTGTCTAAATTATTAGTTAAACTATCATAATAATTACGCATTTTGCTCATACCGTCTGAACCAGTTCCATGGGTTCCAGTTCCGTTTACATATTGAGCGGAAATACCATTTTTATCATTTGTTACTTGATCGTAAACTTGAGTAAATTTTGTAAATAAAGTAATCTTATCTTCAAGTTGTTTCTCTTTAGCAATTAATTCAACTGAATCAATACTTAAATAATCATTTTCATAAGCATTATAGGCAGTTTGTATTTCTTGGAGAATTGATTGTTTTCCTGCTGAGGATTGAGTATTATTAGTGGTTGCTAAATCTTTAGCTCTTTTAACTGTAGTTGCTAGTTGTTTGAGGTTTTCTTCCTTAAATTGGATAGCACTTAGAGCATTATCAATTGCAATTAAATCGCTTTTATTAGTAACGCTATTAACCTGATTTTTAAGCTCGTTTAATTTATTATCAATTTGAATTTTTAAAGCCGGATCAAGATCAGTTAAAGGAGCTAGTTTAGTATCAATTGCTGTTTTGTAATTATTAATTTTTTCATCTTGACTTGCTTTAGCGTCTTCGAGTGAAATGGCGTCAAAATAAAGATCTCTAAGCTCGTTTCTCAGTACAACAATACTTTCAGGTGTTTGTGCGTAAAGTGCACTAGTGTCAAGACTTGAATAAGAATTTGCACTATTAATTTTTGTAAAAAAGCTTGCATTTTTTGCTATTGCTTGAAGCACTTGATAATTTTTTTGGTTTGGTGAGGTTTTTGAATTTTTATCAAAATAAGTAAAGATGACATTTAACTGGGCAATTAGTGAGCTAAGTGCAGAAATTTTTTGATAATCTTTTTTAATTTGAACTTGGTCCCGTAAATCAGTATAACTATTAACAGTATTTTTAATTGCTTCATTTCAATGGGTAATAGCAGTCTTTCAATTATTGCTATAGTTAGTTTGTACTTCGTTTGAATAATTGCTCAATGGGTTAAGTTTACCATTAAGCTCAGCTGATGATTTACTGAATAAATCTTGGGCATAAGCTAATGGTAAAAGATCAAGATTAGCTTGAAGTTGATTGGTTAGAGTGGTCTTTTTGCCGTTTGTGTCAGTTGCATTTTTCAAGGTTTCAAACTCGGTAAAAATTGCCATAGTTTTTGGAATATTAGTCAATCCATCAGCCATTTTGCGAGCATTATACTCAGTTTCCATATTGGTTTTGAGTGCAATTACATCATCTCAAGCTTTTTGGATGTCATGCTTGATAGTTTGTTCTCTAGCGGTAAAGAATTTAATATCATCAACTAGAGTACCTAAGTTTGATTTAGAACTGTAAAATTCAGCTAATCTAGTTTTATAATCAGCAATCTTAGTGTTAAAAGCAGCAATGGCATCATCAAAAATTGCTTGATTTTGCTCATTTTGAGTATAAACAGCTTGCAGTGTTTTAATGGCTCCTTCGCCATTTAAACGAGTCTCAGTTTTATCGAGTTCATCCGTTAAGATCCGAGTTTTAAAATCAATTACTGAAACTGAATCGCCATAATGAATAAGAGTATTGGTTGGCTCATTAGCTGTTCCGCTACTTGGTTTATTGATGATTGAATCTTTAAGAGCTTGGTATGTAATCGGATTATCTGTTTGAGTAATCAATCCTAATTTAGTAGCACTTTTGTTAAGGGCTTTGGCTAATTTAAGATATTTTTTAATCTTATTTTCAAGTTCGTCAACTTGAGCTTGAGTTTTGTTTGGTGTATTGATTAAATCATTAGTTAATGTATTAATACTTTCAATTGATGTATTAATTTCACTGTATGGAGATGTACTTCTTAAATTTGCAGTATTAATCCGATTATCTTGAATTTGATCATTAGTTTTTCTTAACAAGGCAATTGATATTGATAGTCCAAGAGCTTTGTATTGGTTTTCTAGTTCATTAACTTTAGTATTAATTTCGTTTTTATCAAAGTTAGGGTTAAATAAAGTTGTTAAATAAGTGTTTACAGAACTATTTAATGCTTTAGCTTTGTTATATTCGTCTTGTGGTTTAAAGGTTCCATAATCTGTGCTTTCAGTATCATCAATAAGAGCTTTGAGTGCATTATTTTTCACTTCTAAATCTTTAGCTGATAGCACTGCCCCCATTAACTTAGCAATATTACTATTAATTTGGGCTCTTTGTTCATTGGTAATGCTAGTGTTTGATAATTGACCTTGATACTCACTTAATTTATTAAGAATTTTCTTTTGTACTGGGGTGGGAGCTCCATTTAAAGAATATGGAGCAAAGATTTGATTAATTTCATTAAAATTATCTTGGAGTGCTTGTTTTGATTGATATTCAGCTTGCTTAGTTTTGTAATCTGAAATAGCCTCGTTCATTTGATTAAGCAAAGTGCCTAGATCAGAAATGTTTCCAGCATTATTTAACGCATCTAAAATTTTAGTTTTAACTTGATTAATTTGTAAGGTTTCAGTTTCTAAAAAGGTTTGTTCAGCATTTTTCCCCGCTGAAGATTGAATGGTTTTCTCACCTGCACTAACTGCTTGCTCTAAATTATCAAAGTTTTCGGCATTTTGGGCAATATTTTTAAACTGAGTTTGAATTTGAGTAAATCTAGTTTCTTTTTCTAAAGGGGTTAAATTAGGATTTTGTGCAGTAATTTCAGCTTGCTTTTTGAGTTCTTGAGTTTCAGTAAATAGTTTATTTCCAAATGGTGAATTAATTTTGCCATCAGTTAAACTAAAAACACCAAAAAGGGCATCTTTGGTACTACTAAATTCGCTTAGGGTTTTTTGCAACCCATCGCTGATGTTGGCTTTTTCTAACTCTGAACGATATTGTCTAATTAAACTTTGTAATTCTTCTCTAATCGCAGTAGAATTATTAGCAATTAATGGAGCAGCTTGGGAATTTAAAAAGGTTAATTTATCTTTAACATCAACACTGATTGCATTTTCAGCTTCAAGAATTGAATTAGATGCTTTGAATCAGCTCTTCAATTCAGCACGGTTAATTTCTCTTAATGCGTTACTTTGTTCCCTGAGTGCATCGTTAAGTTCTTTAACTGATGGATTAGAATTAAGTAATGATAAGAGTTTAGAGGACATTCTAGCGAGGACATTCTTGTTAACATCTCTTCCTTTGTTTTGTGCTTCTAAAATCTGATTATTGAGTGCTTTGAGTGAATTTTTAAAGACCAAACCTAAAAGGACATTATCATAAATGTCATTGTATAAATCGTTAAGTTTACTTAAATATTCATTAATATTATCAAAGTTTGAACCAATAATCTCGCTAAGTGTTTTTTCGAAAGAACTAGCATCATTTGAATTAAGATTTTTCTGAGCTAAATACTCGCTAATTCTTGATTTAATAGTTTTGATTAAATTTTCAAGGTTTTTAATAGTACTTGATAAATTAGTAGCTTGAGCAATGCTATTTAAAAGATCAATTTCATTTTCCTGTGGATTGTGCTGTATTTTATCAATTTGCATTTGAACTATTTGAGCAATTGAATTTTCAATTTGAGACGAACGTAGGTTATCTAAATCGTTAGTTAATGTTTGTACTAGCTTGTTTTTATCTGGATTTTCAGCGATTAAAGTCTTAAGTTGATTGTTGACTAAATCGTTTAAATAAACAATTTCATCAGCTTTAGTTATTGCTAATTTTGGAACTGGATTTAAAGCAATGTTTTTGTAATCGTCAATACGTTTTAGAAAGTTGTCTTTGAGTGAATCGCTTAAATTAAGAATGCTAATCTCGTTCCGTACTCTAATTACATTTTCTAAAAAGTTATTAAGATTTTTATTTTCTTGGGCTTTGTTTGAGCTCAATTTAGCCACCATTTGATCATAAACTTTTTCATACTCTAGTACTGCATCACGCGAATATTCAGGTTGGTTGAGTAAATTAAGAATTTGTTCAATAGTTGAGAAGAGTGCGCTTTTTTCTTGAGCACTAAATAGGGTTGATCCTTGCTTGATTAATTGTTCGTGATTGGTTCAAATTTTAGTTTCTAACTCAAAGGAAAATTGATTTGATCGTTCAATTAATGGGTCAATGAAATTATAAAAAGAATTTAATGTATTTTGCTTATCGGTTGAAGTTTCAAGAGCACTTAAAACTTTGTCTTTAGCATCTTTTGCTTCACTTTGAAAATCAACAGCTTTAACCAAAGAATAATACTCATTAATTAAGGTTTTTATTTCGGCTCTATCAGTTGTGACACTAAGCAAGGTTTTGGGTGTTAATTGTTTAAGTTTATTTCTTTGCTCAAGCATTAAAGCAATTGAAGAATCTTCGTTAGATAATAATTGATTAGCAAAAGCAATCTCTGATTTAAGCTCTTGAACCAATTGATTGTTTAAATTAGCTTTTGGAACTGAATCTAATGCTTTTGAAGTTTCAATTACTTGTTGTTGAAGTTCTTTAAAAAAATAGGTTTGTTTCCGCTCCGGTTTAAATGAGTTGTGCAACGATAACAACACTCCCACCGAAATAAGAGCTGTGCCTGACGCAATACCGCCGGCTATACCTAAAGCAGTTAAAGTTTTTTTAGAATTCCTCATAAAATTTACCTCAAAAAATATTTTGTATTAAAAACTAAAATTAGTATTTACTATACTAATGAGTTTTTTTATATTTTATCACTTTCTTCCATCTAATATATGTCAAGGAAGTTTGACATTCAGGGGCGATTTTTGTAAATTTTAAATAAATTTACGGTATATAAAACTTGTCATTGAAGTTCTATATGATTCAAAAACAATATTATTCGTTCAAAAAATGAATATTTTAGTCTTGATTAAGTTCAGATCGAGTTTTCATTAAAAATTCACTCATTGGCGGAAATTTTTCCAAAGCAGGAAATAATCCGGGATCAATAAAGTACTTATAGACATTATAAAGTTCTTTTCGATTAGCTTTTTGACCTTGGTCTCCAAAGTAGTGAAAGTCTCTTTTAATAATATTAAAAGTATCAGAAATTGGAAAATTATTAGGATCAACAAATAAGAGAGCTTGCTCTAAATTTATTTTAAAAAATCCTTGAAGCATGACTAAAGTAGCTAATAATGTTGTTGAAGTTGGTTGAATTCCAAAGAGTTTAGTTTTGGCTTTTCCGCTGATAAAATCATCTTTATTAAACAAAATCGAATCTCCGCTGGCAATTCCTTGCATATCAAGAGCGAGCATATTTTCTCAGGATACTGATGGATCTAAGATAATAGCTTTATCTTCGTGTCCATTAGTAAAATGCTTTATATATTCAATAGCTTGAGCTCCTTTGTACACTGGATGGAGCTTATAGAAATAGTTATATTGTTCTGGTGGATATAACTCTAAAATCTTAGCAAAATAAGCGTGCAGTTCTTTCTGCGATTGGACATCAGCGATAATTCTTCATGGTCCACCTTTATCTTGTCTAAATAAACTTGATCCAATAAAGACAAGATTTTTCTTGCTTTTACTAAAGTTTTCTTTCCCGTGAATGATCAAATCATCAAGTTTTTTACTGCTTAAATTAACTAATTTATTATAATCGTTTAAAAACTCTTGTTCATCTAATTGGGTTAATTCCTTAGTCACGTTTTGATAATTAAGTGGATAATCATAAACATTAATTTTGGCTCAATCAAATCCATTTTTAATCAAATCCTGATTAAAACTATTTGAATATTTCCCTGATAAATTGTAAATTTTAAACTTTTCTTCGAGTGGATAAAAGTAATGATAATCAATTTTCATTGGGTTATCAGTTTTTAAACTATCTCATGCTTGTAAAAGTTGCTCTTTATTATAATGCTTAGTTTGATTTTTAACTCATTTAATGTAATTATTATTAATAAAACTGTAAGGTTGGGCGTTTCCATCGCTTAAAATAACAATTTTATTTGCGTGTTCAAGCATGAAATTACGGGCTTTAGAATCAAGAGCAGTATAAGAAATATCAGGAATGTAAAAATCAAAAAGTTTAACTCCAGCGTCTAAATAAGGTTTTAAATATGCTTGGAATTCTTCAACTTTTCGTGGGAAAATTGAATAATTAGTAAATCGATAATCTTCTAAATATTTAGTATTATCAAGTAGTAGTAATTTCCCAAATCCAAGATTATATTTTTGTTCATAATCTTTTAGAGCAGCATCACCATATTTTTCTAGTAATGGAGCAAAATTGAATCTTTGATCTTCATTTTTAAGTGTTTTAGCATATGAATTGACATCAGAATCAATGAGATAGATGATATCATTATAAGGTTTTTTCTCAGTTTGGTGTTTTATTAATTGTAACTGAGCAACCATTGCAATAAAACTACTTATAAAAAATTGTGATGCGTTGCGTGAAATAAATACACTTGGATGTTCATTTTGAGCTGATTCAAGAATCTCATTGTTAAACTTTTCAAAACTAAGAGTTTGAGTACTTTCTTGAGAAACTTGATCTAGATTAGGTTGCATAACCTTGTCTTCTTTAGGAGTTTTTTCAGGCTGGGTGCTAAGGCTGGGTGCTGAAGTTTGGTTTGTGTTGGTACACGAAGCCGAAATAATTGAACTAAAGCTTAATAAAGGGGTTATTAATCGTCATTTTTTGCCCATATTGATTTTTTCCTTTTTATATTATGTGAGTAAAAGTAATACAATTATACAATAAAAACGAAGGGAACACCAAATTCCCTTCGTTTTGAAACTTGTCAAATTAATTACCATTTGCTAAAAAATTAAATAATTTCACTGGTGTTAAGAAGTTTAAAAATGTGAGTAACATCAGCAATTTCACCAATAATAGTAACTAAATCTTCACGTTTAAGCTCAGTATCTCCTTGTGGACGAATGGTTACTGCACCACGTTTAATCAATACAATGGTTACACCAAAGTTATTAAAGTTCAGGTCGCGAATTTTTTTATCGCTAAAATTTTCGCTTATGACTTTGGTGGTTCCAAGCACAAAGTTATCACCTAATTCTTTTAAATTAGCACTATAATCAATAAAATGTCTATTCCCAGCGATTAAAGCGGTTCTAATTCCGGCTTCATGCTCAGGACGAATGATTATATTAACCCCAATTTGATTCAGTACCCGAGCATGGCGTTCGTTAATGGCTCTCACAATTAAATTTTTAACTCCTTGTTCTTGTAAAGCAGCTACAATTTCAATATTATCTGAAACAGCCACTACTACTGTTTCAATATTTTCAATTCCAATTCCTTTGAGTGCCTTAATTTCAGCAGCATCAGCAATAACTACTCTTTGAACATCGTCGACAAAATTACGAGCTGATTCTTCATCTTTATCAATAACTAGGACACTTTTATTCATTGTAATTAATTGATCAATTACAGCTCGCCCAAAGCGACCAGTACCTATCACTGCAATATCATTTTTATACTTAATTCCCATAATTTTTATCCAATCGCAACATCTTCTTCGATGTATTCATAATATCTATTGTATCTTTTTTTCCGTTTTCACACAAACATTAACGAGCTCACTCCAAATTGTCCAATGAACATAACAATGGTAAGTGTAATTTTTGAACCATCATTAAGAACTGGGGTAATTCCAAGTGAAAGTCCAGTTGTTCCGAAAGCACTACAAATTTCAAAAACAATTTGCTCAAGACGATAATTTTGTGTTACATTTCTAAATCCACTTTGATCAGTTAAGGTTCCTGAAGTGGTTGCTCCATTTTTACTATACACATCAAAAGAAGTCACGCAAATAATAGTGGCAAGAATAATTAAAAATAAACTAATGATGAACACTTTTAGTGCATTAAAACAATTATCCTTATTAATTGAACGACCAAATAAACGAATTTTTGAATCGCCTTTAAATGTGGCAAAAAGCGTTAAAATAACTAATGCAAAAGTTGTGGTACGAATTCCTCCACCAGTACTTGAAGGAGCTGCTCCAATGAACATCATAATGGAATATGTAATATAACTATTAAAGGTAAAATCAGATAATAAAGCAGTATAAAATCCAGCACTTCGGGTTGAGAGACTGATAAATAAAATGGCAAAGATTTTTTGAAATGTATTACCATACATTGGGCCGTTAGCTTTAATATTATTAATAATAACTTGATAACCAACTAGTTTTGCTGGTGCTATTTCATTTCCGTCTGGATCCTTTCACGGTGTGACAAATTGTGAATTATTAGCAATATAAAGTCGGTAAGCATTGGTTTGATGATCAGAAACATAATATTTATTTCAAATAGTATTGTAATCTTTAGAGAGCGTTTCAAAAATTAACGAAGTCGAAAAACCAACAACAAAAACGAGAAAGTAAATAATAAGTGAGAGTTTTGAAAATAAAGTAAAGTTGTATGGTTTGGTATTTTTGCTAATTTTATGTTTAAATCAACCATAAATATCATACAAAACTGGATACCCTAAACCACCAATGATAAAAAGAATGATAAAACAAATTTGTAAAAAATAATCATTATAATAAGGCATTAATGATACGTTTGAAATAATATCAAAACCAGCATTGTTAATAGCTGAAACTGTGTGAAAAAAACCAAAGCGAAACGCAAGTGATCAATTCCCTCTTGGTGATTGAAAACCAGCATAATGATCAGCGTGAACAAGTGCAGGATTTTGTTCTTTTAAATAAACAGCTATTCCTGGTGTAGTGGCATTATCATTGGCATAATAAAAGTAAATTGAAAGTAAAAAGCCAAAGGTAATGGTGATAACAACTAAAAATTTCACTGAAGCAATCACTAAATTAATCACCTTTGATGAATCGTTTCCGCCCCGTTCAGATTGAACTAAATTTGCATCACTCAGAGAGATATTTTTACGTCGAAAAATGAAGTTAAAAACAAATAATTTAATGGCAAAAATTCCAATACCGCCGCTAAAAATTAATATAGCTAGCAAAAACTGACCAAAAATATTAAATTGTGAATAAGTAGCCTTAACAGTTAACCCAGTATCGCTAAAAGCACTTGAAGCTGTGAACAATGCATCAACAAAAGATAAAGGAACATTTTCAACTTTAGTGACTGGATCAACTAGATTTTGAGCAATTGGACTTCATAGCATTAATGCTGAAATAATCACGACCAAAAAATACACAAATAACAAGTATTTGAGTTTTGATGTATTTTTTTTGAACTTGCTAATTTCATCAAAAGGACGGGTGAATCAACTTTTTTTAAATCAGCCTTTAATATTGTTCATTACAACCTGCTTGTTAATTATTTATCTTTTTGATACTTAGCGTTTTGCATTGAACGCATGATTTGTCTAATTTGAGTTTCTGAAGCGGTGCGTCCCATTTGTTTGAACATAACACGAATCATTTTTTCTGATACGGGTGGATTTTCTTTAATTTGCTTTTCAAACATTTTACGTGCTAATAGAAAGGTAATTAGAGCAGTGATTAAAGCAACACCAATTACTATTCCAATTATCATTCCTACTAAACCACCGGTACTTAATTCAACCATATTTGTTCCTTTATAAATTTAATATTTATTGTTTTAATTTTAGCACATTAATACTAAACTACTTATATTCCATCTTGATGTATTCTTGTTGTGAAAAGTCTTGTAAAAATTTTACCAGTAAATTTCCAGCTGCCATTAAGTCTGAAATTGAGCATACTCCAATTGGACTGTGTAAGTATCTTTGTGGAAGTGAAATGGTTAATGTAGCGGCTCCCCCACGAGCATATTGAAGCTCATGAGCATCAGTTCCACCACCCATGGCAACAAATTTATAAGCTGGGATTGAGTATTTTTGTGCCGTATTATAAACAAATTGCACTAACTTTGGGTCCATTAAGGTCCCACCATCTTTGATTCTTAATGCTGCTCCGGCAAATAAACGTGTTGTTCCAGAAATTGTTCCGATTGTATCGTGTGAACTAGTAGTATCAAGTGCGATAGCTACTTGTGGATTAATTAAACTTACTGAAGTTTTGGCTCCACGAGTCCCTACTTCTTCTTGAACAGTTCCTACTAAATATAAATCCACATCCAAATCTAAATTGGCTACTTGTGATGCAACATAATCAAGTACAGTAACTCCGGCACGATTATCCATGGCTTTTCCACCGATCAAATCCTCATTTTTGAACAAAACGGTTTCACCTGAAATATATACTCGATCACCGACTTGGACATTGTTTTCAAGAGCTTCTTGACGATTTTTAAATCCAAAATCAGCGTATATTTCATTATTAGTGATGGCTTTAGACACTTTTTCTGGTTCAAGAATGTGAATTGATGTGTGCCCAAAGACACCTAAAAATTCTTCATTAAGTGAGTTGATTAATTTTGCTTTAGTCCCAATGACTACACTTGGTCATATTCCGCCTACTGGCGAGAGCAATAATTGCCCTTGTTTATCAATTTCACGGACTAAATATCCTATCTCATCCATATGAGCAGCAATCATGACTTTAGGTGCGTTAGGATTTTTGCTCTTTTTATGCATAATTAGTGAACCAAAATTATCACGTGTAAATTCAAAAACACTTGAATTCACATTTTGTTTGAGTGCATTAACCACTGGTTCTTCAAAGCGAGACATAGCTTCAAGTTCCATGTATTGGATTAATCTTTGTTTAAATTGCTCTTTATTCATTGTTGTTCCTTGATATTGTTAATTGCTTATTTATTATATTGTACTCAAAATCTTGATGAGCGATTTGATATTCGTATTGATCAATTATTGGAAATACACTTCGAATGGCTTGCATAATAAACTCATAAACCATAATCATAGCACGAACATCATTTTCACAATATTTTTCCAATTCACCTTTAATACAAGTTCATTGTGATTGACCAGTATATCCATGATAACGTAAAATGGCTTCATTCATAGCCATTGTTCCTTTTTGAATCACTAATTCAGTATAAGGGATAATTAATGTTTTAAGTTCTAGCTTATTATGAGTGATAAACTTTTCAACTTTTTTAATTGATCCTTGAAGCATAAGTTGATCTAAAAATATTAAAGTTTTATATTTTAATTGTGGATTTAACTCTTTTACTTGATTACTTGGAACAATAGTATTATTTTTGATTTTAAAAGTAAATAAGCTTTCATCATTACAAAAATGTGGATAAGCTCTATTTAGGTCACGATATTTAAAGCAATCATATAAATCAATTGTATTAAGATTAATGTGATCAATCATTGCTTTAAATGTGGTTAAATCTAAATTTTGCTCTGTGAATCAATTACTAAATTCTTCATTAGAAGAATTTTTTATAGCTTGTTCAACGAGATTATAAATTTCTTTATTACGAGTATTTTCGTAAGTTTTATTATAAACAATAAATAAATCAGCTCCATTAGCATAAATTAATAAAATTAATTGCACTAAATCTTGAAGAGTAATATTTTTGGTATCAACTACATGATTAACTTTGTTCGTTTCAGTCCCATTGATTGTCTCGATAATTGAAACTTGGGAAACAATTTGCTCATATGACTTTGAAGTTTTTAAGATGGGAAATAAATCAGAAAATCCCTCGTAGTCGTATCAAATAATCCGTTGATCCTTGATGTGAATTTTTTTAATCACATCTAAAATAGCAATATTAAAATAATTAATTAGCTCGCTAGCAACTTGTTCTGTTTGTTGGATGTGTTGATAATTTTGGTATTTCAGACCTAATGATTTAAAGAGTGTCTTACTTAAAGTTCATTGTGCAATTCCAAAAACATAAGTAATCAGTGCTAAAATTTCTTCGTTTTTAATAAATAAATTTGGCAGAAAAACTACATTTAAAACTACTGGAGGTATGATCAAGCTTCCTTGAATAAAATTTTCTAAGATTTGTTTATTTTCTTTGAGTGAAAAATCAATTTGAGTAAAATATGCAATATCACTATAATTAGATTGATTTGAATATTTTTCATCTGCTCGAGCAATCAGCTGATAATATCAATCAATATTTTCAAATTCAATTGCTTTAAAATTTTTACCTGTGCTAAAAATAACTTTAAAATCAGGTTTAGTTTTATTATTATGATAATTATTTAAATCATCTGGTAAATGCTCTAATTCTTGGACTTTAAAAGTTGTAATAGGTAATTCTTTTTTGATTGCAACTCCATAAAAAGAATAAAATCTTTTATTTCAATAAGGACTATCTAAAAATAAAGTCCCATCACCAGTTCGAGCTAAAATTTGCTTATAAAAGTTTTCTTTACAGCTCAACTTAATATTGCTAGGTGGCAAACTTTTGCTTAAATGAGCTGAAAAACTCTCGCTAAAATTAATTTCTTTTGCTTGGGTTTGACGAAGTTGATTGATGACTGGATCAATAATAATCAAGCTAGCATCTAAAATTTCATGCTCTTTTTTAGCCGTGTTAATTAAATAAAAGAATTTATAAAAATTCTCTAAAGGTGATTTAGATGAATAACCTAAGAGCACCATTTTTTTGCTAGTTTTATCAAAAATAAAACAATCAGCAACATACTGATAAGTTTGCTGATTTGTTTGAAAAATGTGAGAAAAATGTGCATCAATAATTATTTGAACATTGTGATCGTTGAGCAATTGATTAGTTAAAGTAATTTTTTGCTCTACTTTTAAATTACTTGGTATATATCCAATTTGATCCATTTGGATTTGATATTTATGTGCATAAAATTCAATTGCTTTAGTTTTAAGTTTTCTAAAATTTTGCACCGAAATGAGATCGATATTATTAATACTTTCATTGGATTGATCTTGATCAAGCGATTCCATATATCCAAAATCAAAATCAGGAGCTTCATCATTTTCAGTAAATAAGTCTGATTCTTCTTGGGTAATTATTCGCTTTTTATTTCACTGTTGTTCAAAAGCTTGATTTAAAAATTGAACAAAATCATCTCCAACTCAAATTAACGCTGGATTATTTCAAAAACTCTTTTAAATAAATTTCACTTGATGATTTTGTTCATGTTAGTTCCTTTTAGTTTTGGTTTGTAAGTTTACTTCAATCTTTGTGAGATTTAATTCTATTATTTAATTGGATTTCATAAACTTTAAGCTCATCAATAATTTGTTCAAAAGTCGGAATTTCTCCAAATAACATACTTTTCATTTTTCTGTAATCATTTTCAAAAATTTTTATTGCTTCTTCATTAGGAACTAATCTTGCTTCTCCTAAAAAAATATCATCGTATTTTGCTTTTTTGATAGGAAAAAATCTTTTCTTATTCTCAATCACTGAACGGAATTTATCTAGTTCATTAAAACTTCTTTGTCTTAATTCTGTTTGGATTAGCTTGTAAATATAATAAAAATGCCTTGAATACCTGCTTGGATATTCTTCATCTGTTCGATGGACTTCTCTATGCAAAATTGTTATCTTTTCAAATAAAGTTATAAGTGGATCGGTAACTAATAGAGATATTTCTCCTTTAAATAAATTTGGATAATATTCAGATATATAAGATTTAACGCCTTTTTTGAGTGATGAAACATTTTCTGATAAAGCGCCTATCTCTAATTTAATATATGGTGAAAAATATTTATTTTTTTGCTATTAAATAGTTTTGGGTATTCAAAATAAACACAGTGAAATTTTCTATGACACTCCCTTTCGCTATCCGCATAGCGAAAATCATATTTTCCTTTTGGTAGAATTTTTTTAAAATCTTCTTTAAATAAATTAATGATATTATTTTCAAAAAAATCTCTAAGTTTTTTGTTTATTTCTTTTCCTATTTTTCATACTGATTTTTACTTTTTGCTTTATCTAACTCTTTTTTATCAAATCCTATAATTTCTCAATTTAATGATAAGTCTATGTCTTCAGAAAATCGTTCAATAACATTAAATGCTTTGGAAAGACTTGTTCCACCTTTAAACACAATAGCATCTTTGTGTTTAAATTTTTTAAAAAGATAATTAAGCAAGTAGCAAATCCAAAAGTCTTTTTCGATTATATAAGGTGCAAGATGAAATTTTTTAGCAGTTTCCTTAATTAATAATCTTCTTTCTTTAAAAGAGGAGGTTAAAAATTACTGATTTGCACTAATTTCCTTAATTTGTAACAAAATATTTCTTAATCGAATTGGAAGAGTTTTCGCTGCTTGTTCTAAATCCTCTTTAATATTTTTAGAAAAAAAGCTCATATTTTTATGTTTCTTTTCGTGATATATTGCTTCATCGACATTCTTATTGCTTCAATTAAAATTGATAATTCAGCTGAGTGTGATTTTATATATTTATTTGCAGTATGTTTAAATTTAATTTTTTTGATTACGATAGTTATAAACTATTGATTTACCATCTGATATGTATACATATTCGCTTGGAACTTGGGTTGATAGACCGGTATAATTTAATGTAATTTGACCTCCGAGAGCAATAGTTCAATCAAATTTTTCAGCAATTTTGTTTGCAACCTCTTTTACTGTAGGATAAAAATGTTTATTTAATTCCTCTATATATACAGGCTTAGCATATAGTCCATCCATAACTCTAACAATAACTCCCTTTTCTTTTAGTCTTTTTAAAATAGATTTGATAGTGTTTTTAGGTGCCATTTTATAAAAATCGTTAATTGAGTAGATTTTCCCAGGATTCTTAATCATCATGTTTTCGATTGTACTAGTGGCTGTTTGCATTCTTTCTCCTTGCACCCAAAAGTATACATTTTATAGTTGCAAAAAATTATTATTTCTATTTACAAAAACAACATATACTAATATCATAATAAAAAATATTCAATTTTATTAAAAAATGGATTTTTGACGAAAAAGTCCATTTTTTGGTCTTGTTGAGTTGTTGAAAAATGACTTTTTTACTTGAATATTAAGTTTTTTATATAATAAAGATAAAAGATAAATAAGTTGATAAAGAATTAAAAAAATAATTGTAAATAACTGTTTAATTTGAAAAGAAAGGTTAGTATATGTTAAAGTTTTTTGACTTTTGTGCAGGAATTGGAGGTGGAAGGAATGGGTTAATCTGTGTTGGACATAGCGAAATTGATCCAATAACTGCACATACATATCAACTTTTCTTTAATGATAACCGAAATTATGGCGATGTAACTAAATTACAAATAGATAAACTCCCAGATTTTGATTTTATGATTGCCGGATTTCCGTGTCAAAGCTTTTCAATTGCTGGAAAAAGGGCTGGATTAAATGATGAACGTGGTTTAATTATCTATTCGCTAATTAAAATCTTAAAACAAAAAAATATTAAATATTTTATCTTAGAAAACGTCAAAGGATTACAAAATCATGATAAGGGTAAAACCTTTAAAATTATTAAATACGAGCTTGAAAAAATTGGTTACAATGTTTATGCAAAAGTTTTAAATAGTCTTGGTTTTGTTGTGCCTCAAATGAGAGAAAGAATTTATTTAGTTGGTTTTAAAAAAGAATATGACTACGGTAAATTTACCTTCCCAACTAGAAAAAGATCAAGTAAATGTTTTGATTATTTTTTAGATCAAGAGAATCATTCAGAATTAAATATTAACAATCCAACTTTTCAAAAATATTTAGCAAATAAGTATAATCAAAACGAATTCACCAATGAACAAATTTTAAGCTGGGAAAATTGCGTTGTTGATTGAAGACAATCAGATTTAAGACGTTATGATAACGTTTTCCCAACATTGAGAAATGGTAGGCATGGTTTGTTTTACATTAAAAATAGCAAACTAATAAAAGTTAATGGATATGAAGCGCTTTTACTACAAGGATTTACGAAGAAAATCGCACAAAAAGTCAAAAAATATCAATTAAATAATAATAGAGTATTATCACAAGCGGGTAATGCAATGACAGTGAATGTTATTGAAAGTATTGCCAAAGCAATGCTAAAGAATATCAAAGAATAGGTAAAAATGAAAAAAAATAAATCTAGGCTCTAAAACCGCAAAAGATGGTTTTCAAAACGAAAGGAATATTGTAAATAAATTTAATAATTGACAAAATGACACTCAAGCTAAAGAATGATTAACAATAATGAAATATCCATTAGAAAAAATACAAGATCTCAAAGCTCTTGTTATCGTTAATGGGTATAAAGTGGATATTAACTTAAGAATTCAAATGAATTTTAAAGAAGAATGAAATTACGAAAATATCCAAATTAAATTAGTAAGCAATAAAAAAGGCTTTAATCAAGTTGATAAAAGATGATTAAAAAGCTATCACAAATTGTGTAACATTCCTTCAAATGTTTATAAAATATTGCAACACTTTACTGGTGAGTTACCTCCTTACAATCAAGATACTAAAGATAAACGAAGAATGTTTATGGATGAATTTTCTCAAAGTGAAAGAAATACATTATTAGATTGATTGGACAATAATAAATTGACCATCATTTCAGATATTTTGAAAGGAAGAGGAGAATTCTCAGCAGAATGAGTTTTAGTTGTACAAAAAATAAATCAAAATTCAAAATGAACTCTAAAAAATATAAACCAAGTAATAAATTATTATCTTTCTGATGGGAAAGTTAAAATAAGTCCTAGAGGTTCTATAAAAATAGGGAGGGTCACAATGCAAAGAAAAGGTGGAGATAATGGTAGGTCTACCGCAAATATGCTTCAATTTAAAATTGATCCAACAGAACTTTTAAATATTTAAAATCTTTCTCGTCTTATTTATGATTTTTAAAATAAGAATCATAATGCTTCTTATTTTAAAAAAAGTATAATTAAACTATGAATAACGTGAATTTATCTCGCAAAGAATCCCAAATTATGCAATTAGTAGCTGATATTTTATCTCGAGACATTAATAATGTCAATGTGATTGATCCAGTGGTAGTCGATGCAAAGCTTTCTGCTGATTTATCGCACTTAAAAGTATTTGTTTCACTAGCTAAAAACACTAAAAAAGGAATTCAAGCACTCAATAATGCTTCTGGTTTTGTTCGTTCCGTGTTGGCTAAAAGTTTATCATGACGTAAAGTTCCTGTAATTACCTTTGAACTTGATCAAGTAACCAATCACGGAATGAAAATTGATGCTATTTTAAATCAACTCAAGCAAGAAAAGTAGTTTGTTTATGGTATATAAAAACTGAATTAGATAACTAATTCAGTTTTTATTTGTTGTTTAGTTTTCATTACTTGATAAATACTTAGTTCAATTCTTTACGTATTTAATTCCAAAAATTTCACATTGCTCTTTTACAATTTGATCTCATCTTTGAATTGTTTTAGTTTGAAACAACATTCCATCATTTGGGCTAGTGAATCCTGCCATTACAATTATGTAATGCAATAAACAATGTTCTTCAAAAGAAACAATTAATGATAAACCTTGATGATATCATTGTTCATTTTGAATGATTGTTGCTCCACTAACGACAAACTCATCGATATGATGACGCTGATATTTTCAAACGCCTAATTCATCAATCTTTTCGTTTTGAACATAATCTTTAATATGCAATTCACTATAATTTTCAAAATTAGTTAAACCATATTTGCTTTTAAGTTTATTTAATAATTCTACATAAGTAGATATTCAAGGATTTACTAAATTAAGAGTCCGACCTAATTCAAAAAAATAAGCTCACTTTTTATTTAATTTTTGAATTTCTTGTTCTTGGGCTTGAATGTGATCGTTTAATTCTCTAATTGCTGTCTCTTTGCTTGATAATAAAGATTCATGTTCTTTGATAATTCTTTCTCGATCGGCTAATCATTCTTCAAGTTGTAAAATTCTTCTTCTTTTTCTACCTCACATACTTAAATTATAAAACCAATTAACTAATAAGTGATAAATTATCAAATAAAAACAGGATTGCTCCTGTTTTTGTGATTTTATATTTTTAGTTTACTTTATTTTAAAATTTCAGCATGACGATTTTTGGCTTTATTAGCAACAATAAATCTTCAATCATTTCATCTTCAAGTTTTGGTTAATTCCACTAATTGACCATCTTTATTATAGTAACTTTCCGGTAATTTTTTAATAATAAAGACCACGCTAGAACACACTAGAATAAATAAGGTTAATCCAATAGTAGCTCCAATATAATGTCTGTGTGGATCAGTGAGTGGAAGGGCTGAATTTTTACCTAGATCGTAAATAACAGTGTTGCTTGCATCAAAAATAGTGTAAATTAAATATCCAAATCCTCAAATAAATCCAAAGATTAAAGCAATATAACGTTTGTCAATTTCTTTGGATTCATGTGGAAGCACAAGGGTAATTCCTGAAGCTCCTCAAGCAAATCCACCACCAATAAAGGTAAATAAAGCAATTAAGGTCATTCCGGTAACACTTGATGTTCCTAAGGTTGCTGCAGTAATAACTACTAAAATAAGGAAAAATACACTTGCTGAATAAGTTAAAGTTAAAAATGCTTTTCGTTTGTATATAGTTTTAGCAAAAGCGGCAATACAGCTAAATCCAAATAACAATCCTAAAACTCAGACTAAACCTAAAAAGGCACTATTAAAGGTAAGTCCCCCACTTGTTATCTCTTTTTCAAATCCAATTGGACTAATTTGTTTTAATGCATTTCAGTATGTTCCTGTTAAAGGAATAACAACAAGAATTAATCAAATTCCAAACATTGAGATATATTTTCAAGTTGTTTTTTTAGATAATAATCCCTTAATATCAAGTTTTTCATCATCCGGTTTTTTAGCTTGTGGTCAAAGGTGTGCAATTGGTCTTGATAAAAAGAAGAACACTACTAGGTTGCTAAAGATTAAAATTAAAGTTCCCAAGACAAATGCTAATCAATATGTTTGTGCAAAAGTAGTAAACGAAACAGCAAGGAACGGAAGGAAAGTAACAATAACTCCACCGTTAAATCCTCATTGATTCGAGTTATTTAATAGCGATTTAGTTCGATCAGATTTCATAGTTGCAATAATTGGTTGCGAATATGCAATCAAGGTGGTTCCGCCCACGGCAACAAAGGTTCTAAAAATAATAAATAATGCATATCCTGCAATTGAAGTAGATGTTCCGATTACTTTTCCATCAAGTCCAATTACAGCTTTAGCTTGAGTCCCATCTGCGAGCAATAAATATCCATTATTTAAATCAGCAACTGGTCCAAGTAAAGTTCCGGCTGTAGGATTTTTAGCAGCAATATCTCCAGTTAATGTCACACTAGCTTTTGCTACTTCGGTAGGATTATAAGCGCGAACTAATGTTAATTGGTTTGAACCACCAAGTGGTGTCCCGATAAATAAAATTGGAAATGAAAGTAACATGACAGCAATCATAAAGATAACTGCTTTACGATGTCCCCATTTTACTACCAAGATTCCTGAAAGGATTGAACCCACTACCCGTAATAAAGTTATAGTTCAATTAGTAGCTCCAGCAGCGATTTGCCCAGCTGATGCAACAAAGAAGCTCGAGCTTCATCCAGGATTTAGAGTAGCTGATCCAATTGCGGTCGGTTTCCCACTTACCTTAGCAATAATAAATCAGTCTACTACGAATAAAAGATATCCAAGCATAACAATCATCCAAAGAATGATTGACTGTTTTGAATAATCTTTTGTTTTGGTTTGTTCTAAGTTATTCAATTTATATAACCTCTTTTTAATTTATTAAATTAATTAACCAAATTACTTAGCTAATTAATATAATAAAATTATACTTAAGTTTTATACTTTTCTCTGTTTTTAACACTTAAAATAGAAAATATTTCCACATTGAGAAAGATTATTTTTGCTTTGTCTTTTTACTTGTTATCAGTTTATTAAGTTTAAGAAAACAAAAAATAAGAACTTTTTAGTTCTTATTTTGAATTACTTAATTAACGAATTTTAAATCAGAATCTGTTAATTAAGGCTGAGTATAGTGATTGGCGTGCTGAAGCTTTAATCAATTTGTTAAGATTATTAGTTTCTGCAAAATCTGCTCGTGCCAATTCTCTTAAAGTAGCACTAGCAGGATTGTTTAATGTAGTTCTAAAGACAGTACTTTGGCCACCAGCAATTGGATAAATTGGGTTTCCGCCAAAGTTTCCTGTTCTTGATGTTGGAAGTCAGTGAGTTGAATCACTATTATCAAAAACCTTGCCATTAAATGATGCAAAAATTGAAAAGGCCTTTGATAATTCTTCTGGTGTAGGGCGATAATTTGCTGGATTTGGAGTAAGTTTGCCTGCTAGATCAGTTAAAAATGTTCTATCAGATTGTTTTAATTCATTACTGTTTTTGTATTTATTGAGTCCATCTAAAAATTCTTGTTTATTAATAACAAAAAGTATGTTTTCAGTTCATGAATTATAAAAATACACTTTTCTTTTTACTGGATCATAATCAATATTAAATGCATATAAGTTTAAATTTAATCCGGTTGGCAATTTGTCCGGTGCAGTCTCTCATCAACTATTGGGATTATTATAAATATTAGCAAAACCAGTTCCTTGATCACGTAAAAGAGCATCATATCACTCGGGTTTATATTTTAAGCTAGTACTATCTTTACCACGTCCAGGTAATCCGGTAATAAATCCACCATCTAATTGGATAAAAGCAAAACCATTTTCATTATCAATCGGGATAATTTCTAATGTTTCATAATCTTTTGTTGATGTTAATGATAAGTTATAAGTGATCGGAAGTGATAATTCGTTTTCAAAATCAAACCCATATTTAGCATTGGCACGATTACGATTATTCTTATCTAGATAAGCAGTAAGCCGTGCTCGGTTATTTTCTACAGTGTATCTAATGTTTTGCAAGTTCACATCATTAGTGGTTTTTAAGCTATTAAGGTAAGCCCCATTAGGAGTAATTGTTCCAGTATTTGATGTTGAATTAGTGCTGTTTAGGTTAAAAATAGCAGCCTTCATTTTGTTATAAACTTTAGAAATAACTTGATTTTTAACAGTTGTGGCATTATTTGCACTTGCATTTGCAACTTGCGGAATATTTCAACCCGCTTCATCAACATCAATCACTTCAACTTTTGCTGCTATTCCGACATTATTTCCGTTAATAAAAATACCTGAAGTTTCATTTGGAACTTCAATTTTATCAAGAGTTTTAAAAGTGATAACAACTTCTTTTTCTACTTGAGCAACACCAATATCAGTGTTATTTGATTCATATGAATAAACGACTTTGGCCTTAAGAGATTGGCGATCAACCTCATCTTGGGTTTGAGCAATTTCTTCAAATCAGCCATTAGGACTATATTTTTTAATATATACCTTGAGTTTTAATGGTGAAAAGATCGATTTAACATCAGTTGGATCTTTAACATCTTTATCGGTAAAAGCGAATTGATCAAACATTGCTAAGAAGGCTTCATTATTTTCGATCTCCACTTTTTCAGTGGTATTAGCATTTGCTGTTGTTTGAACGATTTGGTCAAATTTTTGGATGAATTTTTTCCGTGTATATTCAGAATTAGTGGTAATAACTTTATATTTTTTATCAAAAGTTGCTAGTGCTTGTAAATTAGGTTCGCTTGGATTTAATGGGTTAGTTTTAGATGGGTTAGTGTCGAGTCCGGTTAAAAGCATTTCTTTGTGATTTGGTTCTTTTAATCAATCTTTATATTCGGTTAATTTGCCAATTAATTCAAATAATTGTTGTGGTAGATTGCTATTTGGATTAAGAGCGGTGAAATCAAACGGATTAGCAACGGTATTTTCATTGTGCACATTATCAATTAAAGTTTGGATACTATTTTTAAAAGTATCAAAGGTAGTTTTAATTTGATCGGTATTATTTGATTGTTGTGCATATGTGATGTTTTGATATATATCAGCAAAAACATCAATAAGTGGATTAAAAGTAAGAGCCTTTGTTAAAGTATTTTTAATTGCTTCTTCAAAACTTAAAAAGCTTTTGTTAAGTTTGTCAACTAAGGTAGCAAAATTAGCTAATGTTCCTGAATCCTTTTTATTTGTGATTAGATTATATACAGCAAGAACACTTTCATATTCATTTTTGAAAGTATCATATTTATTTTCTAATTCTTCTGCTTGATTATAAGCATATAGATTTTGATTTCCACTTACCATTTGAGTTTTGAGTGAATCTAATTTATTGAATAAAGCTACATAAAATCCGGCTGGATTAGCTCCTTGAGCGGCTCCAAATTTTTCAGCAAATTTAGCTTTAACAGCATTAGTAAAATTATCAAGTACTGTTTGATAATTTCCGGTAATAATTCCTACTAGAGAATTAATTTTACTTGAATAATTATTGGTAGTATCAAAATCATTCATTAAAGCTTGATTAATTGTGCTTTCAAGCGTTTTTAAAGTATTATAAGTAGCATCATTTAATTCAGAACCTGCACGGACAATTGCTTTACTTTGAGCAAAATCATTAATATAATCTAATACTTTGGTTTTAATATTTTCCACTAAATTTCGAGTTTTAGTATATAAATCAAAAATTTGTAATTCAGAAACTGATTTAGCATTAGCTAGATACACGTTGACTTCTGAGTACGAAAGATTTGCCCGATTATTTTGAGCATTGGTAAGATCAGTAATCCCTTTTTGTTCAAACCCATCAACATAGCTTCCTTGTGAGCTATTTGAATTAATGGTTGCATTTGTTTGATCAAAGAAGGTTTTAATTTGATTATCAGCAGTAAGCTGCTCTTGTATTTGATCTTTCTTAGCCTCAATTAAAAGATTGATATTTTGTTTAATGGTGCTAAGCAATTGTACTTTTTTCGCTTCATCATTGTTTTGAGCTTCTAGGGTATTTGTAACACCATTTGCTCCATTAATTAAAGTAGTAATTTGATTAAATTTAGTTTGGACATTAGCATTATCAAGATTATTATCTTGTAAACCAACAAAACTTAAAGCACGATTGTATTCTTTTTTCAAATTAATAGCATTGTCAAGTGCATATTTAATCAACGAGTTTTTCTCACTGGCCATAGCTCCAGCCGGAAGATCAGTCTCTTTTCTAAAGTAAGTATTAAATAAATTTTGAGCATTGGCATTAGGCATAGCAAATGCAGCACTAAATGCATTTAATTTACTTTGAATTACTGCTTTTTCATTTTGGGTTAAAATATTATCATTTTGTAGATCATTTTTAACTTGTTCATATGAACTTAGGACAGATAATTTATAATTCTGTTCTTGAATTTGGGCAGTCAGGTTTGCAATTGAATCATTGCCAGTAAGCTTCATTTTGTCAGTGTTATTAAAATATTCTTTAGCTTTAGTAATTAATGTTTGAGCTTGAGTTTTGTTTTGAGTGACTAAATTATCAGTGCTAATAACCTTATTGGCAACATCATTTAATTCATGCACTTTTTGAGCAAGCATTTTTAACTCATCAAGCTTGTTTAAAATAATATCAACTTTAGAGCTTAATTGGTTTAAATCACCAGATTCATCTGGTGAGGTGGTGAATGTTTGTGCAGTATTATTTTGTGCATCTAAACTATCTAAATACGGAAATAAAGCATTTCTTAGATCATTATACATCACTTCATTAAGTGGAGTTTTTTTAAGATTACTAATTCGAGTATGTAAAGCATCACGATAAGCGTTCCGAATTTGAATAGTTTTAGTTTTAGTACGTATTTCGGTAAGAATTTTATCGGCTAATTCAGTGTATTGTTGAGCAGTTTGAACATTATTACCACTTAAATTGAAAAGATCATTTACTAAATATGTGTTTCCAGTATCTTTTCCAAGTACTGAATTATTGTAAACACTTGCCCGTGGAATACTATCTCACACTAGTGCTAGCACGTCATTTAAATCAACATTTGAAGTAAGTTTATTATTAGTTGCAAGCGTATTAGCGTATGTCAATGATTCTTGATCGGCATTAATTAAATTCTTAAATGATGTGGCTTTGGAACTTAGTGTATTAATTTTATCAACACCTGCTTGATTATAATCATCATTAGTTGCGGCTGTTTCAAAACTTTCCAAATAATCATTAATTTCTTTTAATTTATTTATACCGGGTTGTCCGTTCAAGCTTTGTAAATTAAAACTATTATTGTTATTATTAACAATGGTTTTAATTTCATTGAGCTTATTTGCTAATTCTACTGATGCATTGAATTTTTGGATAGTAAAGGTAATTTGATTACTTAATTGATTATATAAAGAAATATTATTTTGACCTTGAGCTGAGTTTTCTTTGAAATAGCTATTTTTAGCTTGAGCATTTAATGTAGCTAGTTTTAATGAATAAGTATTAACTAGATTTGAATTCTGAGCATTAACATGAGTGGTAATTACGTTTTGAGCACTAGCAACATTTTTGGCTAATGTTGCAATAGCATGTACTTCATCATGAATGACATCAATTTTATTAGAAAGCTGGGTTAATTCATCACGTGAGGTGCTAGTGTTAGCAGTGGTTTTAGCATTGGTTACATAACTATTAAGTTTAGTGATAACATCATTATCATATGAAGCTCCAAGTTCATCATTAAGCAATGGAACAATTCCTTTAGCTACTCCAGTGCTTTCTAATTTATCAATAATACGTTCACGTATTGCTTGAATATCGGCTTCTCGATTGAAAGTTGCGTCTAAGTCTTTGTATTTTTTATCAATTTCGTTAAAATTGTCCGAAACGGCTACTAACGAGCTTTCAGTATCATTTTTAATAGTTTCAATTGAAGTAGTTGATGAAGCAACTCGACTTGGATTAGCATTAACATAATCAGCAATTCGTTTTTGTAAGTCAAATAATTGAGCAAAGCGTTTAATTTTTTTGTGAATTTGTTCCAGATCACTTAAGGTTAGATCACTTGAACCTAATGTTGCTTTAACTGAACTATCAAAGCTAGTACGTGAAGCTTTGATTTTATTATGTAAATCTGTGGTTCCAAAATTAGTTGCATTAGCACTTGTTTCAATTTCTTTCAATGCATTTAGAGCTAAATCTTTTTGGTAAGCAATTTCTAATTTATTGGCATGAGCTTTAATATCATTGGTGTCAACATTTGGTTTTTGGGCGAGTTCTTTATCGTTTGTGTATGTGGCTTTGGCGCCATTATAATAAGTATCAAAACTATATGTAGCATGATTGCTTTTAAGTTTAGTTATATCAGCATCAATTTCTGATTGTTTAGCATTAACACTATTAACTGCTTGATTAAACTCGTTCAAAAGATCAGCTTTCTTAGTTTCATATAATTTGATTTTGCTTTCAAACTTGATTTTTTTAGCCTCAATTTGTTGTACAGTAAGATCATTATCAAAAATAAGAGCATCAATTTGTTGATACATTGTATTCATATCTGGTTTGAGTGAATGATAAATTTTTCAATCTTTGTTTTTCTCAAACACTGCTCTTAATTTTTGTGCTACTTCTAAAAATTCTTTTTTAGCTCGAATAATTCCTGCCGCTTTGCTTAAAGCATTAACTTTAGCCAATATTTGATCATTGGTATCTCCAACTGAAAGATCATTAGTACTTAATACAGTTGCAATATAATCAGATAATGATTTAGCTGAATTATCTCCGATATATTGATTGTATGAACCTAATAATTCTGAAGAAAGATCAGCTAAATCTTTCAAATGTTCCATTTTTTCACCAGCAGCTTTGGCACGTTCTAAGTTAAGTTGTGATTTTTGGATATTTGCATAATTATTAACGCTCTCAAGTGAGTTTTTGTATGTATTATTAGCTCCATTAGTTTGAACTTTGGCTGTTCCTTGAATGTGTTGATTGATTTTTTCAATTTTTTCTTGCTCATAAGCAAGTAAAATTTCATCACCCCGTTTATTTAACTCAATATTAGCATTTTCAAATGCTTCAGGGTTTGGAAGAACATCATTGTTATTTAAACGAGCAATTAATTGATCAGCCTTTTGGATTTCATCACGACCAGCTACAATAGCAGTATTAGTTTTGGTGCCTGTATATTGGGCTGAACTTTTTTCAGCAATAATTCTCAATAAACGTTCTTTATTAATTTCGGCTTGATATAAATGTGGGGTTATAGCAATTAATTGATTAGCTCGAGTAATGGCATTGCTGGTTTTTTGTTCATCAGAAACATCTTTAGCGTTTTCAAGTAATTCATTATATCTTTTAAGTAAAGCTGAAGCACCTGGACTGGAAAGATTGTTTTGATAATTACTATCAATTGCATTTTTAAATTCACTAATTTTTTGTTCAAGTAAGATCTTAGTGTCAGCTTCATTAAGATCTTTTAATGCGTTAGAAAGAGCTTTGTGTGCCTCTTGAACTTGATCAGATGTAGCGTTTGGATTTTCAAATAATGCATCTAATTGTGTACGAGCCTTTTCAACAGCGTCAATAAATGGTTGAAATAAATTAGCATTGGCACTGGTTTTTTTCTCTTTAATAGTTTGATCAGCTTGCTTATCAAGTAAAGATAAAGCCCGAAAATCACTAGCTGTATCAGTTAGATTTTGCAGTTTTTTAGCAATCTCATCAATTTGAAACTCTAAAGCAGGGTCTCCATTACCATTGTTAATTTGTGCACGAAGCTCATCAAGTTGTTTTTTATAGCTATTGTATAAATTAATCCGTTTTTGCTCGCGTTGACTAAAAACATAGTTTGGATCATTGTTTGAAAAAGCTTCTTTTAAATAATCATCAGTAAATTTAGAATAATCTTCGGCACTAGTTTGTCTATTGGCATTAATTAAATTTTGCAACTTAATGTTATAGATTTTAATTTGTTCAATTAATTCAGCTGAAGGGATTGGATTAAAATCCATCACCATTTTTTGGGAAGTCTTGTTAAGTTTATTAGCCTCATCCACAACAATAGCATTAAGAGGGTTATTTAAATTTTTAACAATTCGAATTTGCTCTTCAAGCAAAGTGATTAATTGTTTTAAATTGCTTTTTAAAATATTTCTTAATGATTCATTGAGTTTATTTTTAACTGCACTTAAATAAGGAACAGTTACTGAAGTTGAATAAGTTTTGACCACTTGATTTTTAAGTTCATTAAGTTGGTTTTTAATATCTTCATTAGTAAATTTAAAGGTTTTAACTTGTTCAATTTGTGATTGAATGAGTTTTAATTCATTGTTTAAATAAGTTAAATTTTCAAGTTCTTGAGTTTGAGTATTGTAAAAGGCAAATAACTCATTTGAAAGTTGTTTTATTGGTAATTTTTGATCAACAATAATCTGAATTTGCGATTTAATTAAAGTTGCTTTTGTTTTGTTAATGATGTTGTTTTGTAAAGTTAAGGCGGCTTTTTGATTTAATTCACTAATTAATTGATTGGTAAATTTAAGTGCATAAAATTGACTGAAAAGATCACTTTTAGCTGAAATGAGCTCTTTTTTATCGCTAATAGTGGCTACTTGAGAGATTAATTGATTAATTGCATCTTTATTAAATTTAAGAATTGGGTTGAATTTATCAACATATGAGCTTAATTCACGAATAACTTTTTGAATTTCAGCTGTAGTTTTTTGGGTATCTGAAATTTGTTGATAAAAAGTAATTACATTAGTGTGAATCTGATTAATATCAGCTTTAGTAAGTACTAAGTCCAAATTACTTTTAGTTGATTCAAGAAAATTTTTAACATTATCTTTTTCTGTTTGAGTATAAGCAGTATTGTTCACATAAGGTTCAATTTGTTTTAAATACTCATTAATCTCATTGATTTCAGTTTGTGATCCATCAAGAACTTGTTTAAGTTTAGCGACTTCGTTTTTAGTATCTTGTGATGCAATTTGGATTTCATTCAAACGAACATTAGCACTGATAATCCGTGAATATAGTGGGGTTAATGAAGTTGTCACATTTTTTTTAAGTCCTTGAAAAGGAAGATTATCAATTTTGTTAGCTGTTGCTTCTAAAAGTTGAATGTATGGCATTAAATCTTGATTTTGGGCAACAACTAAATTACTAATTTCTTCTGAAAGATTTTTTAAATATTCTTGTTTTTGTTCATTATTAGCTGTATATAAAACATCAAAGAATTTAATTCTTTGATCTTTTTTATGTTGGGTAAGTTGTTCTTTTAGATCAAGCTCACGAATTCGAGCTTCTTGATTAGAAACAATTTTAGTTCAAAAAGTAGATGGCTCTTGGTCTTTAAGTTGGATTTTATTGATGTGATCAATGTAAAAATTAAATGCTATTTCTTGAGCTTTATCAAGTTGGGTTAATTTGTCAACTAATCCTTTATCTTTTGATTTTCATTGTGTTTTAGCTTGTTCGTAAGCTTTTGCAACTTGATCTTTTTCACTTTCTGGAGCTTGAATAAACGGAGAATAAAGTTTAAATAAATTTTCACCTTCTAAAAAATTCCCGTATACTGTGGCAGCATTAATTTGTTCATTTGAGTGAATCATGAATAATGTCACACCCAAACCAACAGCACTAGGTACTGTGATTAGTGTTGAAAAAAGGATTGCTTTTTTCACTTTGTTATTTGCTTTCTTTCTCATGATTTCCTCCTTAATTAGTGAAGCTTGATTTTAACTTCAAATTTTCCGTTTGGTCCAATAGCATTATAAAATTCATCTGTTCCGATTCCGCCTAGACCTGAATCTTTATCATTTACTTCAACATATGGATCAGCATTTCATAGACGTGAACTTCTTAAATCTTTAAAGCTTAAATCTTCTAAATCTCTAACTTTAATTTTACTCATTACATAGTTTATAAATCCTTCAGAGGTAACTGTCGGAGCATTTCCGCTACGACCATTATTGGTACGTTGCACAAAGAATACTCGTTTAAGTACATTTTCACTTCCTAAACTAATGTTTTGAGAATTTGAAGTGGGATTTTTATCAAAACGCATTAAAATTTGTCAAGTTAAAACCATGATTGAAAATGGGTCACCATTTCTTGAATGTGTATTGAAAACTGGGACACCAATAACAATTGGTAAGAATAAGAGATTTTTACCAGCATCTTTTTGGGGATTATAAACATATTGGTGAGTTTGTGCTCACTTGTAATTTGTTTGATCGGCACTCGAAATTAATTCACTAATATAATCGGGGCTGTTTTGATATTGAATTCCAGTATCTGAGACAAAATTTGGGTTTAGTGTTTTTCAAAAAATTTGAAAGTTTCTATCATTAAAATTTTGTATATAACCTCTAAATTGATTCTTCATATTAAGTTTAATTCTAAAACTTGGACTTGAATTTGTTAATTGATTTGGATCACCAGTTAATTTTTCGTCAATTTTTTTTGTTCAATCTTCTGAATAAAATGTAGTGTTATCACCAATAGCTTTAACAAGTGAGTATTTGTTAAATGCACTTAATATACGAGATGGTGCTTCTAAATTATTTCATCCAGCTTCTTCAGCTGTGAAGAGTGTTTGATCTAAAGCACTAGCATTTCGAATATTTTCTTTATTAAGAGTAAGAAAATCAATTGTATTAAACTCAATACCCACATTATCAAATTTAACTCCAAAAGTATCAACATTACTAAAGGCACTAGTAGTATCAGTGACATTATTTGGTTTGCGGAATTTAAAGTAAAGGTTAACAAATCCTTTTTTCTTTTTTGGATCAGGAGTTAAACGTGATGTGACATATTGAGCATTATTTTGGTTTGTTGGTTTAATTAAATATACATCAACATTATCTCTATTAAAGTAATCTTTATCATTTCCTTTTAAAATGTTAAATTGATTAAATAAATTGCCGAGTAATCCATTACCATTTGCATCGATTTGACCATTAAGTTTTTTACCTTTGTATGCAGTTCCATCAATAGTAAGATTTTCCTCATTAAGGGTATTGCCAGTAATAATGTCTCTAAATTTTTCTAGTGTTGTTGAAGCTTTGGCAACAATGTTGGCATAATTAAAGGTTCCATCAACAGTTTCAGTAAGAAAATCAAAGAATAAATCTGTGTTTTTTGGATCAGTAGTTCAATCAAAGAGTTTTAAAGCTAAGTCAAATCCTTTAGTAATTGCTCCAAAAATATCTATATCACTTGCTGTAGTTTTTTGGAGATTGTTTAAAGCGGTTTCACTTTGTTTAGAAGGATCAGAGATTTTTCTATATTCATTTTTAACAACAGTAAATTTATCTTGATTAGCTGCAATATTTGGACTTGCTTGGGTTTGTGAAGCAATATATTTTAAAAAGTTAGCAAGATTTGCTCTACCATCAAAATTAGTAGCTCCATCAATAAATTTAGCAAGCACTTTTTGAAGTGTGTCTTGGTCGCTAGCTCCGGTTCCGAACACTAATTCAAGCAATTTGTCTTTGGCTTTTGCTAGAGCGGTAACAATTGTTTGATAATTATTAAAGTATGTAGTTCTTGCAGCTGAAATATTTGCTGGAGTTCCATTACTAAATGAATCATTGCTTTCATTTACTTCAGCTCTAATTGTGGTTTGAACATTATTGGTTGCATTACCCATTTCATTAATAAATGCATTAATTCTATTACTTAAAATATTTGTCTCTGAATGGGTAGTTTTAAGTGATTTACGAACATTCTCAATATTAGCACTATCCATTAACTCTTCTTTGATTTTATTTAAATTGGTAAATTTAATTAAAATTGAAGGAATTGATTTAATTGAAATAAGATTTGAGTAGTAATTAAAGATTTCATCAGCCACAGTAGATATTTGTTCAATTGCAGTATTTTGGGTTTGAGTTTTAATTCAATTTTTAATATCAGCATTGTTTTGGTTTAACCGATCAACATTATTCTTAGCATCAGTATGCAAGGCATCACTAGTCGGAGGATTGTTAATTGTATTATTATAATTATCTAACTCTCCTTGATTAATTCCAGTCACTTCGAGAATAAAGTTTTTATTAGCACCATTAGTTTGATTATTATTTAATAAATTATAAAATTGATCAAACTTTTCTTTATATGATTTGTAGCGATTAGCTTCTCATTTGAATAAATCAACTCTTTGGTCTTGATATTTATCTTGTGCATTAGTTAAATTAGTGTTAAATTGTTCTAATTTAACAGCAGTTGAAATATCAATGGTTTCAAGCGGATCCAATGCTATTGTTTTATAATCTTGCATTTTTGGAGAAGTGTTCGATCCAGCAAAATGGTTAGTGATAAATTTATCCAATGATAAGTGTAAAGCATAAGCTTTTTTAGCTTTTTCACGTTCGGCATTTAAGATTTTATCAAGTGCTCCATTGTTTGAATTATAAATTTCGTGAGCTAATCTTATTTTTTCTGGTTCGTCATGTTGGTTTTTTTCTAAGGCATTAGTGGCTTCGGTGATCTTAGCTTCAAGTTCGTTGTATAAATTTTTAATCTCTGGAGTTTCATAATCCTGATTTTGTGCAATTTTTGCTTTATAACTAGTCAAATATTCTTGACCTTTTTGAATGCTAGATTGAAGAATTTTTGAATCAACAAAAGCAATACTATACGAAGTATTCGATGAACCAGTAATATATTTTTCAAGTAATTTATCGTAATTTTCTTTGGTTTCTAAATTTGGATCATTAGCTAAATCAGTAAATGGTTGATTAATGATATTGGAAAGTGGAGTTTTGGCATTAGTACTTAAAAACTCTCCATTAGTTGAAATGGTATTAAAATTATTTAATTCTTGATGCTTTTGAGCTGTAGCTTGAGCTAATTTTAATCTAGCAGTGTATGCTTCGAGTAAGAAAATAGCTCGATCAAGTTCCTGGTCGTTTTTAGAAGTGTAATAATATCCTTCGGATCTAGTAATTTCATCATCTAATTTAGTAATTGAATTAGTAACATTAGTATCGCTAGAAATTGGTGTGCCTGCTGCATTAATTGTATTTTTAGCTTGAGTACCTAAATCAACTAAATCAGCAATTTTTTTGTATTTATCAAAGAAAACATCAAATTCCACAGCTTGTAAAGTTGAACTATCAATTGTGGCTTTATCAGTTGCGTTTTGAATCGCTTGAGCTTGTTTGTGGAAGAAATCATCGGCTTTTTCTTTGAGTTTTGTATATTTGCTTTGAACATTATTACCATTTTTTAATTGCGCAACTTCTTTAGTTTTAATTCCATTCTGAGCTACAACTTGTCCATCTTTGTAAAGGAAATCAAGGGCGTTTTTACGTGCTAGGTATAAATCATAAGCTTGTTGGAATTCATTGACTAAATTAGGATTTAATTCTGTTTCAATTTGAGTATCAGTTTTACTATTATCAGGGATGCTTTTTAAAATAGCATCAGCAAGTTTTTTAGCATCAGTATCAAATCCATAATTTGCTGGTGCAGTACCAGTTTTATAAGTGTAATTATTATAATCAGTATCACTAAGCACTTGGGCTTGAATGGTTAATTTATCACCTTGAACTTGAATTAATTTTTGCAAGGTTGATAAATTATGTTCAACAGTATAGATTAATGATTGAGTGATTGAAGATGTATTTAATTGTTGAGTTAAATGATCATAGTAGCCTTGCATTTTTGTTAAACCAGCTTGAGCAGTACCTTGTGCTCCAGTACCTTCAGCATATTGAATAGTAAGATTATTTTTTTCAGTTTGCACTTGAGTGTAAACTTGATTAAATTTACTAAATAGAGCAATCTTTTCTTCAAGTTGGTTATCTTTGTTAATCATTTCTAATGCATCAAGCATTAAATAATCATTTTGATAATTGGTGTAAATATTTTGAATTGATGTAATAATTGATTTTTTTCCTATTTCATTTTTTGGGACACTGTTATTATTTTGAATTAAGGTTTTAGCATTTTGAGTTTTGATTGCGAGTTGTTTAAGATTTTCTTCTTTGAATTGAATTTTACTTAATTCATCATCAATGGTAATGAGTTGATCTTTTTGTTGTACACCATTAGTTTGTGTTAAGAGATCTTGAAGTTTATTATCAATTTGAGTTTTTAATTGGGGGTCAATATTAGTAATTGCATCAATTTTATCATCAACATTCTTTTTATAATCTTTAATCTTAGTGATTTGTGAAGCTTTGGCATCTTCAATTGAAACGTTATCAAGATAAAAGTTTCTAAATTCGTTTCTTAAAGTAAGAATGTTTTGAGGAGTTTTGTTATAAAAATCAGTTGTACTTAAGTTTTGGTAAGTATTTTTATCATTTAACTTAGTGAATAAAGTATTGTTTGGGCGTTGGGTAGTTAAAACTTGGACATTCTTTTTAGTTGTGTCTGATTTAGAAGTATTATCTAAATAATCAAAAATGGTTTTAAATTGAGCTATAAGCGAATTTAAAGCTGAGATTTTTTGGTAATCTCGTTTAATTTTAACTAGATCTGAAGCATCATTGTAGGTGTTAACAGTATCCTTAAGAGCATTTTTTCAATTTGTAATAATGGTTTTTCAATCATTGCTATAAGGAGTGGTAATATCACTTGAATAAGTAGCGAATGGATCTAATTTAGTATTAATTTGATCAGCAGTATGAATAAATGAATCTTTGGCATACGCAAGAGGAAGTTCTTGCAATTTATCAAGTAGGGTTTGAGTGAGTGTAGTTTTCTTACCACTTTGATCAGTAGCATTAACCAAGGTTCCAAAATCAGTAAATACTTTAGTAGTATGGGTAATAGTAGTAATTCCATCAGCCATTTTAAGTTTATTATAGTCATTTTGTAAAGTGGTTTTTTGTAAAATTGCTTTATCTCAAGCTGCTTGAATTGCATCGCGAATGGATTTTTCACGATTAGTGTAAGAATCAATTTCATCACGCAAGGTGGTTAAGTTAACTATACTTGCATAAAATTGTTCTACTTGTTTTTTATAATCAGCCACTTTAGCATCAAATACACTAACTGCATCATCAAAAATAGCGTGGTTACGCTGTGCTTGTGTGTAAACAGCTTCTAAAAGCTTGATATTATTTTCAGCTTGTACTCTTATATTAGCTTTATCAAGTTCAGAAGTTAAAATCCGAGTTTTAAAATCTATTGTCGAAGGGGTATCACCAAAAACAATTAAACTATTTGCTGGTTCATTCGGAGTTCCACTACTTGGTTTATTGATAATTGATTTTTTTAACGCTTCATAAGCAATTGGATTTGTTTGGTCATTAAGGTCTTTTAACTTATCTGCACTAGCCTTGAGAGCTAAAGCTAGCCTTGAATAGTGTTTGATCGAACTTTCAAGTCCATCGATTTGAGCTTGAGTTTTGTCTTGAGTATTAAGTAATTGATTAACTTGAGTATTAATACTTTCAATTGAATTATTAATGTCACTGTAAGGGCTTGTATTAAGTAAATTAGTATCAGTAATCTTGTTTGCCTGAATAGTGGCATTAGTTTTTTGTAATAAGGCGATTGAAATAGCTAGCTCAAGTTCAGAGTTTTGAGTAGTTAAACGTTGAACAAAGGTGGCAATTTTGCCTTTATCAAAATCTGGGTTAAATAAATCAACTAAATAAGTATCCACTTCATTAGTTAAATTGGTTGCATTAGTAAATTGAGTAGTTGGTTTGAATGAGCCATAATTATTATTTTGAGTATTGTTAACTAAGCTTTTTAGATCATTGTTTTTGACTTCTAAATCTTTGGCTGATTGAACAACTTCCATTAACTTGAGCACTTGCTCATTAAGGACATCACGTTGTCCAGGGGTTAGAGTAGTTGAAGCTAGTTGCTTTTGGTACTCACTAAGCTTATCAAGCAATTTCTTTTGCATTGTAGTTGGTGCACCGCCAAGTGAATATGGAGCAAAAGCATCGTTAATTTGTTTAAAATAATCTTTTAATGCTTGGCCACCTTGATATTCGGCCTGTTTATCTTTATAATCCTTGATTGCTTGAGTCATTTGATCTTTAAGATCGTCTAAATCATTTGCACTTGAGCCATTATTTAAGGCTTCAAGAATTTTGTTTTTGATTTTATTAATCGCAAGAGTTTCTTTTTCTAAATAAACTTGTTCGGCCTTTCTACCATTCGATGAAGCAATCGTTTCTTCTCCAAGAGCTACTTGAGCTTCAAGTTCTTTGAATTTTTGAGCATTTTCTCCAAGTTGAATCAGTTGTTTTTGAATTTGAACAAATCTTTCTTCTTTTTGAGCTTGAGTTAGACCTGGATTTTGAGCAATAATTTTAGCTTGTTTAGCAAGTTCTTGAGCTTGTTCAAGTAATTTAGCTCCAAAAGGCGAATTAATTTTACCATCAGTAGCACCAAAAACACCAAACAGATCATCTTTGGTACGTGAATATTGAAGTAAAGTTTTTTGTAACCCTTCGCTAATGTGAGATTTTGCAATTTCTTCGCGATATTGACGAATTAGAATTTGTAATTCTTCACGAATAGCAGTTGAATCTTGTGGAATGAGTTTAATTGCTTGAGAGTTTAAGAACTTGAGTTTATCTTTAATTTTTCCATCAATGTCATTGGTAGTGTCGTCAAGAATTAAAACAGCCGAATCGTATCAATTCTTAAGTTCTTTCCGGTTGGTCTCTCTAAGTAAGTTACTTTGTACCCTTAAAGTATCGTTAAGATCTTTGATTGAAGGGTTTGAGTTAAGAATGTTTTGTACGGTCAATAACATTTGACTTAATGCGTTTTTATCAACATCAAATCCCTTATCAATTGATTCAAGGATTTGATCATTAAGTTTTTTTAGTGAGTTTTTAAAGACTGAGCCTAAAAGGACATTGTCGTAAATGTTATTGTGTAATTGATTTAATTTTGTTAAATAATCATTAATATTTTCAAAATTGGATTTAACAATAGTATCAAGTTGCTTATCAAAAGCTTGGACATCAGCTTGGGCTAGATTTTTTTCATTTAAATATTTATTAGTTTCAATGTTAATAGTGTCAATTAATTTTTCAATGTTTTTAACTGTACTTGATAAATCATTAACTTGAGCAATACTATTTAAAAGATCAACTTGAGTATCGGTTGGATTCGCAGAAATCTTTTCAATATGCATTTGAACTAGATCATGCACAGCTGGAATAAACTGGGTTGATTTAAGATTTGCTAAATTTTGTGAAAGTGTTTGACGTAATTTATCAATATCAGGCGATTCTTGAATTAAAGTGGATAATTGATTATTAACTAAATCATTTAAAAAAACAATTTCTTCAGATTTAGTAAGAGCTAAGCTTGGTGAATCACTTAGAGCAATATTTTTAAAATTATCAATTCGCTCTAGAAAATTCGCTCTTAGAGAATCGTCAATTTTTAAATCATTAACTTCACTTCGAACTCTGATTACATTTTCTAAAAAGTTATTGAGTGATTTATTTTCTTTTTCTTTGTTTTGTGAGAGTTTATCAACCATTTCATCAAAAACTTTTTCATATGTCACCACTGCATCACGTGAGTATTGTGGTTGGTGAAGTAAGTTTAAAATTTGCTCAATAGTTGAAAGAAGCGCACTTTTTTCTTGTGCACTAAACTGAGTTGAGCTGTTTTTGATTAATTGTTCATGATTAGTTCAAATTTTAGTTTCTAGTTCAAACGAAAAGTCATTTTGCTGAGCAATCAATGGATCAATCATTTCATAAAAAGCATTTAAAGCTTGTTTTTTATTTGTCGGTGATGAAAGTTCTTGAATTACTTTATCTTTTGAGTTATTTACTATACTTTGGTAATCAACATCTTTGACTAATGAATAATATTGTTCAACTAAATTTTTAGCTTCTTGCTCATCATTGACTACACTTAAAAGTGCTTTAGGAGTTTCTTGTTTAAGTTTGTTTCTTTGTTGAAGCATTAAAGCAATTGAAGATTTTTCATTAGCTAAAAGTTGATTGGCGTAATCAATTTCATTCTTTAAATTTTTAATCTGTTCATTTTGAACTTGCTCAGGTGAAAGAGCTTTTAATGCATTAGTAGTTTTGGTAACTTGATTTTTAAGCTCTGTAAAAAAATATGTCTGAGTTGGTTTGACTTTATACTGATTATGTAAAGATAATAACACACCAGCCGAAACTAAAGCAGCTCCACCTGTAATTCCAACGCTAATGGCTAGAGAAGCGAGTGCTTTTTTGGATTTTTTCATAATACACCTCAAAGTTTTTTCAAAATTTTATCATTTTAAATTAAAAATTTATTATCTTACTATTATATAAGATATCTATATTATAAACAATCTAAAAAGGCGATTTTGGAATTTGTGAAAACTTTTCCAGAAATTAAAATGCACTTATAAACTAAATAAGTGCATTTAGATATTATCTGTTTTTAAATCAAATAATTAACGAATCTTGAATCAGAATTTATTAATTGAAGCCGAATAAAGCGCTTGACGTGCTGATGATTTGATCAATTGATTGCTTGTGTTATTAAAATCACTAGTAGGTACATCTCTTAACTTAGCACTTTCAGGTTTATCCTTATTGGTTCGATATACAGTGTTTTGACCACCAGTAATTGGATAAATTGGAATACCACCTAGTGATTGATGTTGACTAACCACTAATCAATTTGCATCATTTTTATCATTCATAAAAATCGAATTATTGAATGAGGCAAAAATTGAAAATGTTTTTGCTAATTCCTCAGGTTCTATTCTATAATGAGATGTGTCAGTATTTAATTTTGTTTCTAATTCTGATAAAAATTTTTTATCAGTCTCATTTAATGAATTGCACTGTTTATATTTTTTAATACTATCTAAAAGTTTATCTTTATCAATTAAGAATAGTATGTTTTCAGTTCACGAATTGTAAAAATATACTTTTCGTTTAACTGGATCATAATCAATATTAAAAGTATATAAATTAAAATTAACACCTGTAGGAAGTTTGTCTTGAGGAGTTGTTCAGTAACTTGTATTTTCTTTACCATAAATATTATTAGTAGGATTCTCTCCATGACCACTTAAAAATAAATCAATCGATTCTGGTTTACTAGTATCCCCTCAAGTTCCATATCCTGGAAAACCTGTAACATATCCTCCGTTAATTTGGAGAAAGGCAAAGCCTTTTTCATTATCAAGTGGCATGATATTTAATATTTCGTAATCTTTAGTTGATGTTAAAGAAACATTGTAATTAACAGGTATTGATAATTGATTTTCAAAATCAAAGCCATAATTAGTTATTGTTTTTGAATTGTCTTTATCTAAATATGCACTTTTTCTTTGGTTTGAATCACTATTTTCTTTATTATTTCTTACATTATTCGATGACACTTGATTTTCACTTATGCCACTAGAATTAAAAATAGCGTTTTTCATTTTGTTATAAACTTTTTTAATAACTTTTTTAATAACTTTTTCTTTGGTGGTTGTTGCATTAGAGCTTTCCTCTTCTGCAACTTGTTCAATATTTCAACCAGCTTCATCAACATCAATCACTTCATATTTTGCTTCAGTTCCAACTTTGAACTTATCATTGATAAATATGCTTGATGTTCCACTTGGGATTTCGATTTTATCAAGAGTTTTAAAGGTGATAACCACTTCTTTTTCTACTTGAGCTACACCAATATCAGTGTTATTTGATTCGTATGAATAAACCACTTTTGCTTTTAATGATTGGCGATCCACTTCTTCTTTTGTTGGAGAAACTAAATTAAATCAGCCACTTTCATCGTATTTTTTAATATAAACTTTAAGTTTTAATGGTGAGAAAACTGATTTTATTTCACTATCATCTTTAATGTCTTTATTCGTGAACGCAAATTGTTCGAACATTTCTAAAAATTTATCATTGCTACCAATTTCCACTAATTTAGTAGTGTTTGCGTTTGAATCATTAGTTACAATGCTATCAAATGTAGTTTTAAATTTCTTTCTAGTGTATTCCTTATTGGTAATAATTACCTTATATTTTTTATCAAAGTTTTTATCTAAATTTTCTTCTATTGGTTTAAAATCGTTATTTTTTTTAGGATCTGTTTCAAGTTGATTGAATAAAAATTTATTATTATCTGAATTTTTAATCCAATCAGCATATTCATTTATTTTTCCAATTAAATTTGATAAATCATCGGTTAATTTACTAGTTTGATTTAAACTTTTAAAATCAAAATTATTTTCAGTATTTACTGTATTAGAAAGAGTTGTAATTGATTGTTTGAATTTATTGAAATTCTCTTTAATATCTTTTGTGTTATCTGATTCTGTTTCGTACTTAATTGTATGATATAAATCAGCAAAGATTGGCTCAAGTGGGTTTTTCTCCAAAGTTTTGTTAATTGTATTTTTAATAGCCTTTTGTAAATCTAAAAAACTATGATTTAATTTATCGACTAAAATGGCAAAATTAGATAATGAAGTTGAATCGTTTTTATTTGATAATGATTTGTAAACATCATTAACACTTTCATACTCGCTCTTAAAGTTATCATATTGATTTTCTAAATCTTCAACTTGATTTTGTTTATATAAGTTTTGAGTTTTATTTTGAATATTTTTCTTATGTTCATCTAATTTTTTAATTAATTTGACATAAAATCCGTTTGAATCTTCAAATTTTTGTTTAAATTTATCTTTAATTTTTTTAACAAAAGTATCAATAATATTTTTAAAATTTCCCTTGATTATTTCTATTAATGCATCTAGTTTAATCGAATAATTCGAAACATTGCTAAAATCTATTCTTAAAACATTATCAATTTGATCTTTAACTACTAAAAGATCTTTATAATCTTCTGGGTCAAAATCTGAACCAGATCTTACTCTTGTTTTGTTTGGAGCAAAATCATTAACAAAATCCAAAATGTCTAATTGAATATTTTTAACCACATTTCTAGCTCTGTTATACAAATCAAAGATTTGTGATTGAGCAACATCCATTGCTTTTGCTAAATAATCATTAATTTCTGAATATGATAGATTTTTTGCTTTTGATGTTGCATCTTGTAAATCATTAATTCCTTTTTGAAGAAAATCGAAAATATAAGTAATTGATGAATTGGAATCAATTTTTTTAATATTGGAATCAATGTAACTTTTTAGCTCATTATTTGAACTTAAAAGTTGATTTATCTGTTCTCGTTTAACACTAATCAATTGACTAATATTGTTGGTGATAGTGTTTAATAAATGAATTTTAGTTTCTTCATTATTGTTTTTATTAGCTAAAGTTTCAAGCACACCATTTGATCCATGAATTAATGAATGAATTTGATTGAATTTAGTTTTTACAGCTGCATTATCAATTCGAGAATCCTGCAAGGAAATATAAGTTAGTGCTTTATTGTATTCTCTTTTTAATTTAATTGCATTTTCTAAAACATATTCAATAAGTGAATTTTTAACATTAACTCGTTCTCCCACTTTTACATTAGTAACTTTTCTAAAGTATTTGCTAAATAATTGCTCTAAATTTGCGTCTTGTTTGTTGTATTCAGTCACAAATTCATTTAATTTAGATTTAATCACATCCTTTTCGCTTTCAGTTAAAACATCATCATTTTCACATTGAATTTTAACTTTTTGATATTGATTTAATAAACTAAGTTTAAAGTTTATTTTTTCAACTTGCTGAATAACAGCATAAATTGATGTTTCGCCTTCTGAACTCATTTTATCAGTATTATTGTAATATTCTTTTGCTTTACTTATTAACTCATTTGCTTGAACAATAGCATCATTAACTAGTGAATCTTTGCTAATGATAGAATCGCTTAAATTTTTTAGTTCATATACTTTTTTAGATAAATCTTGTAAAGATTTAAGATTCTTTTGGATAATATTAACTTGATTACGAATACTATTTAACTGACCAGAATCATCAGGAGCAATAGTCAAACTATTTTCAATATTGTTTTGATGTTGTAATTGATCCAAAAAGTTAATTAGACTATGTTTTAAATCATTATGAACTAAAGGAGCAAAAGAAAAAGCTTTAAGTGAATTAATTTTAACATTGGTTTCGTTACGATATTTATTACGTGATGCTATAAGGGTTTTTTGAGTATGAATTTGATGAATAATTTGTTCACTGATATTTTTATATTCATTCACGCTTTTTGAATTATTAGATGATAAATCCAATAATGAATTCGCCAATTTGTCTTTAAATGAAAAATTCTGAATTGGGCTTGAATTTGGAATACTATCTCAAACAATTTCAATCAGATCATTAATATCATTACTTGAACTTGCAAAGCTATTAATCGCTAAACTATTTGTATAAATTAAAACATCTTGATCTGCTTTAATAATATTTTTGAATGAATTTGCTTTGGAAGTTAAATCATTGATTATATCCTCTGATTCTGAATTTATAGCCAATTGTTCAAAACTAGTTAAGTAATCATTAATTTGCTTTAATTTATCTGAACCATTTTGACCACTTATGTTTCTTAAATTAAAGTTTGATTTGTTGATAATTTTATGAATTTGATCAAGTTTTGTAGCTAAAGATTCTGAAGCAATTAGTATTTTAGTATTAATATCAATTTGATCGCTTAAATTTGTGTAGTATTCATTGTTATTTTTATCTATAGTGGATTTGTTAAAGTAACTATCTTTGGCTTGGGTTAATAATTTTTGAATTTTTGAAGAAAGTGTTTTAATTAAATTTGAATCACTATTACTTAAATTACCAAGTGTACTTTGAACAATTCCCAAATTTGTTGCTAATTGAGCAATTTGGGGAATTTGATTTCTAATTTGATTAACTTGAGTAAAAATCTTTTTAATATTTTCATTTGCAAAATCAGAATTTAATGAATTTTTAACACTAGAGACATAATTATTTAACTTATTAATAACATTTGAATCAAAATCTGATCCCAATTCATTATTTAGGATTTTAACAATTCCATAGGTCCCTTTAGTTAAATCATTATTTTCTAAAATTGCAATAATATTTTCTTTAATTTCTTCACTTGAGGCTTTGTCTAGATATGTTTTAACTAATTCTGAGTATTTAACATTAATTTGTTCAAAACTACTATCATCCACAATTGAAGCTTGAATTGCTGCATTAAGTTCTTGCGTTGAATTATTTTTTTCAGGATAATTGACAATTCTTTTTTGTAAATTAACTAGATTTAAAAGTTGATTGATATTTTGGTTTAGTTCTTTAACTTCTTGCAATAAAAAATTGCTTGATTGAATTTTGTTTTTTATTCAAGAAACAAGACTATTTTGATCATTTTTAATTTTGTTTAATAAATTCGAATCTTTTGATTTTAGTGAATTTAAAATATCGCTAAAATCTTGAAGTTTATTCAAGGTTAAGTCTTTTAAATAACCAATTTCTAATTTACTTAAATAAGCTTTAATATCATTGGTATCGACATTATTTCTTTTTTCAAGACTTTTATCGCTTAGATATTCATTTTTAATTGCATTATAATAAGTGTTAAATTGATAAGTTTCATTACTTTTAATTAATTTGAGCACATTATTGTCTAAAAAAATTTGCTTAGCATCAACATTATTTATGGCTTGGTTAAATAAAGTTAAAAGATCTTCTTTTTTGGTTTGATAAAGTTGAATTTGACTTTGTAACTGATCTTTTTGAGCTTGAATTTGCTCAATAGTTAGATCTTGATTATTAATAATGGAATTATTTTGATTTAAAACAGCATCAATATCATTTTGAAGTGTTTGATAAATTTTTCAGTTCTTATTTTGTTCTAAAATACCCTTTAATTGTTGATAAACATCTAATAACGATTTTTTGGCTTTAATAATATAAAATTCTTTTCTTAAAAGATTAGTTTTAGAAATAATTTCTTCTTTTGTGTCTTGAATTGATAAATTATTACTTTGCAATAATTGCTCAATATAATCAGATAAATCTTTATTTTGTTCTGAATTATATAAATTGTAAAAGTCTAATAACTCTAAAGAAATATCAGCTAAATTTTTGAATAATTCCATTTTTGCTGATAATTCAGGCGATTTTTGATATGCAATAAAATCATGAATTTCATTTAAGCTCTCTTTATAAAAATCATTTGCTCTTCCGTCTTGAGTTGGTAAATTATTTTTAAGAGCTTGATCAATTATATTAATTGTGTCTTCAACATAATTACTTAAAATTTCTTTTTCAAGCTTAAGTAATTGGCTCTGTGAATTTTGAAGTTCTTGTTTATTAACAAGGATATACGATAAATTCAACATATTAATAAGATCGTCAGCATTTTGAACTGCTTCCCTTGCTCTTGAAATTGCTTGATTTGTTTTATCACCGATATATGGTGCTGAAACTTTTTCAGAAATTGTATTTAATAGTTTAGTTTTGCTTTCTTCAAGCTCTTTTAAACTTGGAATGAGTTGAATTAATTGATTAATTCTAAGGGTTGAACTACGAATTTTGTTTGCATTTGATATATCTAGCGAATCTTTAATTAATTGTTCATGTTGTTTAATTAATGCTTTTGCTCCTAAATTTGAAAGATCACTCGGATAATTGAGATCAATTGTAGTTTTTAATTGATTGATTTTTTGATCAAAAAGAATTTTAATATCTACTTGGCTTAATTCTTTTAAAGCACTTTCTAATTGTTTTTCAATGCTCGAAATATGACTTAAAGTTACATTCGGATTGCTAAATAAAGCATCTATTTGCAAATTAATTGAAATAACTGCATCAATGTAAGGTTGAATTAAAACCGAAATTGGATCAGCTTGTTTTTGGTCAATGACTTTTTGAGCCTCTTGTTCAAGCACTGATAATTTACGAAAATCATTCCCAGTAATAGTTAAATTTTTAAGCTTTTCGGCAATATTTTCAATTTTAATCTGTAATTCAACATCTCCACTTTCTTGATCAACTTGTGGACGAAGAGCACCAAGTTGATTTTTCAGTTCATTATACAATTCAATCCGTTTTTGTTCATTTAATGTTGGAACATAATCAGGTTGATCGTTTGAAAACACTTCTTTTAAATGATCGTTTGTAAAACTAGAAAATATTTTAGTTTGATTATGTTTATTATCATTTATTAAATTTTGAAGTTTATTATTGTAAAGTTTAATTTTTTCAATTAACTTTGTTGATGAAATTGGATTAAAATCTTGCTTTATTTGATTTGAAATCTTTTTAAGTTCTTGAGCTTTTTTAGCAATTTTTGTATTGTCTGGCTCATTTAGATCATTAATTGATTTAATTTCTTGTTCGGCTAAAAGAATTAAGTTTTTAAGATTGCTTTTTAAAATGGTTCTAAGCTCTTCATGAAGCTGATTTTTAATTGAACTTAAATAAACTGAATTATTTGCATTTAAATAAGTTTGGATCACTTGATTATTCAATTCATTAAGCTTACTTTTAATATCTGAATTAGTAAATTTCAAGATTTTAACTTCTGATATTTGTGATTGGAGCATTTTGAATTCTTGATCTAAATCACCTAATTTTTCCAATTCTTTGGTTTGAGAATTATAAAATGCAAATAATTGCTCTGATAAATCTTTAGTGCTTAATCCTTTATTAACAAGAGTATTTATTTGAGAGTTAATTAAATTTAGCTTGCTCTTGTTAATAATATTATTTTGAAATGCTAAGTTACTTTTTTGTTTTAAATCATTAAGTAATTGATCACAAAATTTAAGGGCATAAAACTCACTAAAAAGATCGCTTTTAGTTGAAATGAGCATCTTTTTGTTGTTAATTAAGCCGGTTTGAATAATTAATTTGTTAATTGTTTGTTTATTAAAATCAAGTAAAGAATTGAATTTTTCGACATATCCAGCAAGCTCAGAAATAACTTGTTTTAGTTCATCGACTGACTTTTGAGTATCTGAAATTTGTTGATAAAAAGTTACCACATCATTACGAATTTGATTAATATCAGCTTTAGTGAAAGCTAAATCTAAATTAGTTTTAGCTGAATTAATAAATTTTGCAACATTATCCTTTTCTTTTTGAGTATAAGCAGTATTATTTACATAAGGTTCAATTGAACTTAAATATTGATTAATTTCATTAATCTCAGTTTGCGATTCGGCGATCATTTTTTCAATTTTAGCAACTTGATTATTGGTATCTTGGGCCGCGATTTCAACTTGATTTAAGTTGACATTGGTGCTAATAATACTTGAGTATAGTGGGGTCAAAGATGCATGGGCATCTTTTTTTAATCCATTAAAGGGTAATGTATCTAACTTATTTGCTGTTTGTTCAAGTTGTTTAATAAAAGGATTGAAAATATCATTTTGGGAGCTAACTAATTGATTAATTTGGTTTGAAAGGTTTTTTAAACATTCTTGTTTTTGCTCTTTATTGTTAGTATGCAAGAGAGCAAAAAACTTAGCACTATGATCATAATGTTGCGAAAGTTGTTGCTTTAAGTCAAGTTCTCTAATCCGATTTGCTTGATTGGCAATAACTTTATTCCAAAATTCTAAAGACCCTTGATCTGGAATTTGAATCTCATGCATATGATCAATGTAAAAATTAAAAACTTGTTCTTGTGCTTTATCAAGCAAAAGTAATTTTTCACTTAAGTCCTTATCATTGGAATTTCATTCTTGTTTACCTTGTTCATAGATATTAGAAACTTGATCTTTTTTAGTTTGTGAAACTTGAATATACGGAGCATAAATTTTAAACAAGTTTTCGCTTTCAAGAAAATTCCCATAAACGTTTGCTTGATTAATCTGTTCATTTGAATGAATTGTAAATAATGTTGCACCAAGGCCAGTAGCTAATGTAGAACTTGCTAAAAATGTGGGAATAAGAATAGATTTTTTGAATTTGCTATTTTTCATTTTAACCATACTTCTCCTTAAACTTAATTAATGTAATTTAAATTTAATGTTAAAGAAACCATCATTTCCAATCGCTTGATAAAACTCATCTGTTCCAACTCCACCATTACCGGAAATTTTATCTATCATCTCGATATTAGAATCATTTTTTCATAAACCTGAATTAACTAAATTTTTGAACGACAATGCAACAAGATCTCTATATCTAATTCGTTCAATTACATATTGAAAGAATTTTTCGTCATCTTTTGTTTGGTCATCTTTTTGTCCGTTTGTAGTTCTTTTAAAGAAAAAAATATTTCGTAATTTTTCTTCGTTTCCTAAAGAAATGTTTTGTGTATTGGAACTATTATTTTTATCAAAACGATTTAGAATCTGCCATGAAATAACCATCAATACTTTTTCATTATCTTTTTCCATAGGTATTCCAATAATAAAAGGTAAAAATAGTAGGTCTTTGTCTTTGTCTTTTGAAGTGTCGTATTTATATTGATATTTTTCTCAATCATCTCATTCGGCTTTTTTAATAAGACTATTTATGTAATTTTCAGTATTTTGATGTTGAAGACCAGTATCTGAAACAAAATTTGGATTCAATGTTCTTCAATAAATTTTTTCACCAGATTGAGTGTATTCTTTATATTTACCAGTTAATTTAATCTTAATTCTAAATTCAGGAGATGAATTTGATGTTTGAGATGTTTGCGCGTTTATATCTTCGTCAATTTTTTCAGTATAAAATGGGATTTTGTCCTTAATTCCTTTTACTAAAGAATGTTTATTAAATGCACTAAATAAACGAGACGCTGCTTGGAGATTATTTCATCCGGCTTCTTCAGCAGTAAAAAGAGTCTGACTTAATGCATTTGTATCTTTAATATTTTCTTTTGTGATCTCAAATGTATCTAATGTTTTAAATGAAATTCCAACATTTTCAAACTTAATTCCAAAATTATCAATTTCTCCAAAAGCACTATTTTCTTTAGATAATGAACTCGGTTTTTTAAATCTAAAGTAAAGATTAATAAATCCCTTTTTAATTTCAGGTTTAGCAGTTAAATGTGATGAGACATATTTTGATTCAATATCTGAAGCTGATTTATAAACAAAAACATCTATATTTTCTGTGTCAAAAACCGGATTGTCACATTTAAGAATGTTAAAACAATTAAATAAACTACCTAATTTTCCTTGTGTATCATCTTTCATATGTTGATTAATTTTTTTTGCTTTGCAATTAACACCATCAATATTTAAGTCCTCTTCTGAAATATCTTGGTCTTCTATAGTTCTTTTAAACTTTTCTAATGTAGTGTTATCTTTAGCCACAATATCTTGATAATTTGCTTTTCCGCTTTTTGATTGATTCAGAAAGTCAAAAAATAAATTAGTATTTTTAGAATCTTTAGTTCAGTTAAATAATTTAAAAGCTAAATCAAAGCCTTTTGTTATTGATTTATAAATATCAAAATCACTAGCTTTTGAAGATGATAAATTATTTAATTCTTCAACACTTTCTAGAGAAGGTTTTGCAAGTTTATCATATTCAGTTTTAACTACATTAAATTCATCAGAATTTTCAGTTTTTTGTTTTTTATCAATTATAAATTTCAAGATGTTATCAATGTTTGCTATACCTGCAAAATTTTCGATTCCTTTTATAAATTTACTTAATATTTTCGAAAGTGTATTTGGTTCTGAATTCGAAGTACCAAATACCAAATCCATTAATTTTTCTTTTGCTTTTGCTAAAGAAATAACAATGCTTTTGTATTTTTCAAAGTACTGATTTCTTTGTGATTTTGTATTATCATCCTTAGAATTAGAAAAAGAAATATTATTCTCATTTGCATCGCTTTTAATATCATTTTGCGACACATTTGATAATAAATTAATAAATTCATTAATTTTATTATCTAAAGTATTTTGAGAATCGATAACTTTTATCGCTGAACGAACATTTTGACTTTGATTTTGACTTGAGTTGTCATTCAATTCATCTTTAATCTTGTTTAAATTAGTAATTTTAATTAAAATTGAAGGAATTGATTTAATTGAAATTAAATTTAAATAATAATTGCTTAATTCATTTGCCACAGTAGTAAGTAAATTTATTACATCATTTTGCTCAAATTCTTTAAGTCATGATTTAATTTTTTGATCATCTTGGTTAACTTTTTGAGCATATTCACGTGCATTTACATAAACTTTATCGCCTGATGTAGGATTAATTACACTATTAAAATTATCTAAATCATTTTGAGTGATTCCAGTAGTTTCTAAAATAAGATTTTTGCTTGCTCCATCAGTATTTTCGGTATTTAAAAAATTATAAAATTGTTCAAATTTTTCTTTATATGAGTTGTAGCGGTTTGCTTCTCATTTGAATAAAGCTACTCTTTGATCTTGATACTTTTCTTGGGCTTTAATTAACTTATCATTAAACTCTTCTAACTTTTCAGGAGTAGAAAGATCAATACTATTAAGTGGATTTAATGCAACATCACTATAATCGTTCAACTTAGGTGAATTGGTTGAATTGCTAAAATTATTAGCAATAAATCTGTCTAAATTTAAATGTGTTTGATAAGCATGTTTTGATTTATCTCTTTGGGCTTTTAGAATTAAATCTAATGCTCCATCATTTGAATTATAAAGTTCGCTAGCTAGTTTTATTTTTTCACTTTCATTATGAATTGGATTATGTAGAACTTGTAGTGCTTGATTGATTTTGTTTTCTAAATTTGAATATAAAACTTGTATCTTTGCTGATTCATATTTTGAATTTGCACTAATTTTAGTCTTATATGATTTTAGATATTGTTGAGCTTTATGAATGTTAGTTTGAAGTATTTTAGAATTAATTAATGCAATTGCATAAGAATGATTCGAAACGCCTGAAACATATTTTTCTAATAATCGTTCATAATTATCTTTAGTTTCAAGTAAAGAACTTACTTTTAATTCTTGAAAAACTTGATTAAGAATATTTTCTAATGGAACCTTAGCTTGAGTGCCTAAATATTGTTCATCCCCTTCATTAGAATTAAAGTTAGTTAATTCATTTTGTTTATTAGCCACTTGAATTGCTACATTTAAACGGAAAGTATATGTTTCTAATGATGAGATATTTTGATCAAGATTTGCATTATTTTTCTCGTTATAATAATAGTTTTGTCCTTTAATAATTTGCTCATTAAGCATATCTAATGAAGCTTTAACATTATCATTTTGAATTAATCCATTAGCACTAGTTTTTAGACTTTTTGTAGAATCAATAAGCTCTGCAATGCGTTTGTATTTATCAAAAAATACATCAATTTCAGAAACGCTTGAAATTGCATTATTTATTTGAGTAATGTTTTGTGCTTTAGCAATTTCTTGGGCTTGAGTATGGAAGAATTTTTCTCCTCGGTCCTTTAGTTCATTATATTTTTGATCAGCATTATCATTTGAAGATAGTTTTGCAAACTCTTTATTTTTAATCCCTTGTTCACTAGATAAATTAGAATTTTTATAAATTTGATCTAATGCTTTTTTACGAACTTTGTATAAATCATAAGCATTTTCAAATTCTTTAATTAAAGTAGGGTAAAGAATTGCGTCAATATCAGTAGCATCTTGCGACTTTGAAGGCACACTGTTTAAAATTGCTTTAGCAAGATTTTGTGCATCATCTTTAAATCCATAATCAGTTTTTTGTGCACCTGAATATGTGTCATTATAAGATGTATTTTCATTAAACACTTGATTTTGAATTTGCAATTTTTCTGCTTGTAGAGTGATCAATTTATTCAATGAATTGAGTGTATTTTCAACTTCAAAAAGTTTATTCATTGTTGGTATTTCTTTATTTAAATCAACAATTAAAACATCAAAATATTCATTCATTTTGGATTTAATATCTGTTTTATTATCTTTTAGATATTTTGATTCAAGGTCACTTTGAGCTTTTGTAACTTGGGTATAAATTTTGCTAAATTTATTAAATAAAGCGATCTTATCATTAATTTGTTTCTCTTTAGAATTAATTTCTAAAGGACTTAAACTTAAATATTCATCTTTATAGCTATTGTAAATGCTAGTAATTAAATTGATAATCGATTCATTACTTGCTTTTCCTGTAGGAATATTATTGTTTTTTACTAGACTTTGAGCTTTGTGAGTTGTATTTGCCAATTGTCGAAGAATTTGATCTTTAAGTTGAATTGAACTTAATTCATTATCAATTTGGATTAACTCATTTTTATCCTTAACTGTATTAATTGAAGACAAAAGTTCTTGTAACTTAGTATCAATTTGAGTTTTTAAGTTATTATCAATGTTATTTTTTAGCGATTCAAGTTTAGAATCTATTAATGTTTTGTAAGCATTGATCTTTTCTTTTTGAATTGATTTAGCATCTTCAATTGAAATATTGTCAAAATATAAATTTCTTAATTCATCTCTCAAAGCTATAATGCTTTGTGAACTTTGATTATAAAAATCACTTGCTTTAAAACTTGCATAAGTATTTTGAATTTTGAATTTATCCAAAACATTTACATTTGTTTTTTGTTTTTCTGAATAATCTAGGATAGTTTTTATCTGATCAATAAGTGAATTTAAAGCTGAAATCTTTTGAAAATCTTGTTTAATTTTAGTCAGATCCGAAACTTCTTTATAACTATCAACAGTTTGCTCAATGGCATTATTTCAATTATTTATAACACTTTTTCAAGAATTGGAATATTGCTTAACATTATTTGAATAATTATCAGAAGAATTAATCTTACTTTTTAATTCACTTGATGCATATAATAATGAATCTTGTTGATATGCTAAATCAAGCTGTTCGAGTTTTTCTTCTAATTGGTTAATTGATGTTGTGTTTTTACCGCTATTATCTTTAGAGTCTTTTAAAGCATCAAAATCAGTAAAAACTGCATCAGTATGTTTTGACGTATTCAAACCATCAGAAACTTTTTTCTGATTATATTCGCTTTGTAAATTTGATTTTAAATCAATAACATCATTTCAAGTCTTTTCAATTTCGCTTTTATGAACTAATTGACTTTTTTGATAAAAATCAATTTCATCACTTAATGATAATAGATTAGCATTGCTTGCATAAAAATCTGCTATTTTAATCTTATAATCAGATAATTTATTGTCAAAGATTTTGATTGAATCATCAAAAATAGTACGGTTTCTTTCGTCTTGTCCATAAATTTTTTCCAACTTTTTAACTTCATTTTCTGCATTTATACGTGCAGAGACCTTTGAAAGTTGATCTTTTAAAATTGAAACTTTAAATTCAACTACTGAAAGTGAATCTCCAAAATTAATTAAAGTATTTTTTGGTTCATTTAATGTCCCAGAATTTGGCTTGTTGATAATTGAATTAACTAAAACATTATATGTAATTGGATTATCACTTTGCTTAATAGTTTTTAACCTATCAATAAATGTTTTAAGTATCTCAGCTAATTTAAGATAGTTTTTAAGACTTTCTTCCAATTGTTCAATTTGATCTATAGTTTTATTGTTATCGCTAATTACCTTTTCAATTTGAGTATTTATTTTTTCAATTGAAGAATTAATCTGCTTATATGGATCGGTTGAGATTAAACTAGAATCATTAGTTTTTAATTCTTGAATCTGGGCATTTGTCTTTTGTAAAAAGGCAAGAGAAATAGCTAAAGATAATTCATGGTTTTTATCTTTTAATTCTTTAACTTGAGTTTGAATTTTGTTTTCATTTAATTGAGAAGTCAAAAAACTATCTATGTATTTATTTGATTTAGCAATGAGACTTTTTGCAGATGTAAAATGTGCATTAGGTTTAAATTTAGAATAATCTTTAGCATCATTTTCTGAGACTAAATTTTCTAAAGCATTATGCTCTAATTCTAATTGTATTATAGAATTAGCTACTTCAAGGATGCTAGACACTTGATCATTCATCTCTTTTCTTTTCTCGGTACTTATTGAACTTGAGCTGAGTTGTGTTTGGTATGAATTTAGCTGATTTAAAATCCTTTGTTGCATTTTAGTTGGAGCTCCACCAAGTGAATAAGGATTAAAAAGTTGATTAATTTGTTTTTTGGTTTCAGTTAAAAACACCCCACCTTGATATTGAGCTTGTTTTTCTTTGTAATCATTAATGGCTTGATTAATTTGTTGTGTTAAATCAGATAAATTATGATCGCTTGAAATTTGTTTTAAAGCTTGAAATATGACAGCTTTGACTTGGTTAATTTTATCTGCTTGCTCTTGTAAATATCTTTGTTCAGCTTTTCTATTTTTTGAAGTTGCTAAAGTTGCTTCTGCACTTGATATTTGTGGTTCAAGGTTTTTAAAAATTGAAACGTTTTGTTCAATCAGCTTAAGCTGTTTTTCAATTTGCATAAATGTTTTTTCTTTATCAGATGCTGATAAAGAAGGGTTTGAAGCAATTATTTTAGCTTGTTTTGATAACTCTTCAACCTGAGCAAGAAGAGCATTACCAAAAGATGAGTCAATTTGTTTTTTATCATTAGCAAAAACTTCAAAAATAGCATCCTTGGTCTGAGAATATTTTACTAATGCATTTGAAAGTTCTTTACTAATATTAGTTTTGTCAAATTCTGATCGGTATTGTTTGATTAAATTTTGCAAGTCTTCTCTAATTGCGGTTGAATTTTGTGGAATTAAGGTTATTGCTTGAGAATTTAAAAACTTAAGCTTGTCCTTAATTTTTGAATCAATTTCATCATTTTGTTCCAAAATTGAAAGCGATAAATTGTATCAATTCTTTAATTCTGCACGATTAATTTTTCTCAATTTATCAATTTGCTTGACTAAAAATTGATTCAAATCCTTGATCGAAGGATTAGATTTAAAAAAATCAGACACTTCAAGAGACATTTGAGTTAAGGTTCTTTTATCAAGATTAAATCCTTTATTAAGCGATTCTTCGATTTGATCATTAAGTTTTTTAAGTGAATTCTTAAATAGCGAACCTAAAAGGACATTGTCGTAAATGTCATTATATAATGAGTTTAACTCAGTTAAATATTGATCAATATGATCAAAATTTGAGCCAATAATATCATCTAATCTGGATTTAAAAGCTTCATTTTCTGATTGAGAAAGGTTTTTATCAGCTAAATGAACATTAATTTTAGTTTTAATAGTATCAATTAATTTTTCAATATTTTTGATTGTAATTGATAAATCACTAGCTTGAGCAATAATCTTTAAAATTTGAACATGACTTGATTTAGGATTGCTTGCAATTTTTCGAACTTGTAAATTAACTAAATTTTGCAATTGTAAATCATTAGAAACTGATTTCAAATTTTCCAAACTTTGTGATAAAGTTTGTAATAGCTTGTTAGTATCAGGAGTTTTCTTAATTAAAATTTCAAGTTGATTGTTAACTAGCGTGTTTAAATATGCAATTTCTTCACTTTTATCAATTGCTAATGTTGGTCAGGGACTTGTTGCAACCGTTTTGTAATGTTCGATACGTTGCAAAAAATTATTTATGATCGAACGATCAATGTCTAAATCGCTAACTTCATTTGTCACTCGAATCACATTTTCTAGAAATTTATTAAGCAATTTGTTTTCTTGCTCTTTAATTAAAGAAAGCTTATCAACCATTTGATCATAAACTTTTTCATACTCAATTAACGAGTCTTTAGAGTAATTAGGTTCAGCTAATAAGTTTAAAATTTGATCAATTGTTGATAATAATGCACTCTTTTCTTTAGTACTAAATTTACTGGAACTATCTTGTATTAACCGTTTATGATTAGTCCAAATTTTAGTTTCTAATGTGATTAAAAAGTCATTTTCTTGCGCAATGATTGGATCAACTACTTGGAAAAATGAGTTTAGAGCTGAAACTTTGTTTTGTTCAAAAGATAACTGATTTACAACTTTATCTTTAGAAGCTGAAATAGCGTTTTGCAAATCAACATCTTTAACCAATGAACAATATTCATTGATAAGATTTTTAGCTTGATCAAGATCACTCACTACACTTAATAGTGCTTTAGGTGTTTCTTTTTTAAGTTTGTTTCTTTGCTCAAGCATCAATGCAATGCTTGCATTTTCGTTTCTCAAAAGCTGATTTGCATAATCAACTTCTGAAGATAAATTTTTAATTTTATCGTTATTTTGTTGCTTTTGTGAAAGTAATTTTAATGCATTTGAAGTTTTGTTTATTTGGTTTTTTAATTCCATGAAATAGTATTTTTGTTGGCGGGGTACTTGACTAGTATTATGTAAAGACAACAATACACCAACAGCTCCTAAAGAAGCACCTGCAGTTACCCCAGTTGTCATACCTAAGTAAGTGAGTACTTTTTTTGGATTTTTCATAATACACCTCAAAGTTATTTTTATGAGTTTTCGATGATTTGTAGGTAAATCAATAAAAATAGTTTGTTTAATTTTTATCAGTTTAGATATAAGATCAAAAATTTATAAAATCTAACGTTAGAGAATTATTTTCAAAATTAAGAACAAATAAGAACAAAAAACTATTTTAACAGAAAATATTTATTTTTCCAAAAAACTTGTCTAGGTTTAGATAATTGTTGTACTTTTATGGGCTTTAATTAGCGAATTTTGAACCAGAATTTGTTGATTCAAGCAGCATACAGGGCTTGCCTTGCTGAAGCTTTGATTAATTCTCCGCTTTTCTGTTGATAATCAGCAGCAGGAATGTTTCTTAAAGTTGCGGTTTCAGGTTTATCTTTGTCGGTTCGATAAACTGTGCTTTCTCCCCCGGTAATTGGGAATATTGGATTTCCTCCAAGTGATTCGGCGATATAAGAAACCAATCAGTTTCCATTTCAAGGCGGAGTATTTTTAAATATTTGGTCACTAAATGACGCAAAAATTGAAAACGTTTTCGCTAAATCTTCAGGAGATATTCGATATTGACCATATTTTTTTGGATCGTTCCCGATTTTAGTTGACAAGGATTTTAATAAATCTTTTTCACTTTGCTTAAGCGAATTATCGTCCTTGTACTTATTAAGAGCTTCTACAAATCTTTTTTTGTTAATCAATAGAACAATATTTTGCGTTCAGGAATTATAGAAATAAACTTTACGTTTAACCGGATCATAATCAATGTTAAAGATGTATAAATTTAAGTTGAGTCCTGTCGGAAGTTTGTCTGGAGTAGTTGTTCATCATCAAGCATAATTATTGTAAATATCAAAGGTATCGGTTCCATCACGTCCACGTAAAAGGTATTCATATCTTTCGGGTTTACCTACAGTAGTTCTCTTTCCATAAGTCGGAAATCCAGTAATAAAACCTCCATTTAATTGTAAGAAAGAAAATCCTTTTTCATTATCAAGTGGAATGATATTTAAAATTTCGTAATCTTTGTTTGAAGTTAATGAAACATTATAAGTTAGCGGAATTGATAATTGATTTTCAAAATCAAAGCCATATTTAGTGATACTGTTGCGATTATCTTTGTCTAAATATACACTTAGTCTTGAATTACCTGGAGAACCTGTGTATCTGATGTTTTTGTTGGTGCTTTTAAATGAATTTTGATACTCTTCTTTAAGTTTGATAATATCAGTATTATTTTTTAGAGATTGCGAATTATCTCCATTCAAACCAAAAAGAGCAGTTTTCATCTTATTATAAACTTTAGTTATAACTTGATTTTTTACATTTTGAGCATTAGAATCTTTCTCATCAGATACTTGAGGAATATTTCATCCAGCTTCATCAACATCGATCACTTCATATTTTGCCTTAATTCCTACATCTTTGCCATCTTTAATAAAGATGCTCGATGTTTCTCTTGGAATAGAGATAGTATCAATTGTTTTAAAAGTAATGACTACTTCTTTTTCAACTTTAACTTCTCCTAGATCAAAATTATTAGTTTCATATTTATACACAATTTTAGCTTTAAGAGATTGACGATCAACTTCTTCTTGAGTTGGTGTAATGAGATCAAATCAACCATTTTCGTTATACTTTTTAATATAAACTTTCAGTTTTAATGGAGAGAAAATTGATTTTAAATCACCTGTTTTTTCTACATCCTTATTCGTAAAAGCAAACTGCTTAAACATTTGTAAAAACTTATCATTATTATCAATTTCAACAAGCTCATCTTGAGTTTTATTAGAAACAAAACCTTCAAAAGTTTGAGTGAATTTCTTTCTAGTAATATCTTCATTAGCGATGATTGCTTTATATTTTTGATCAAATTCCTTATCTAAACTCTCTTGAATTGGTTTAAGTGGATTTTCTTTGTTTGGATTTACTTCAAGTTGCTTAAATAATAAGCTATTATTCTCGCTTTTCTTAATTCAGTCATTATATTCTTTGATTTGTTGAATTAATTCGAATAATTTTTGTGGTAAATCACTATTCTGATCTAATGAAGCAAAATCAAAAAAGTTTGATGTATTAATTTGTACATATTTAGCTTGAATTGAAGCTTTCAACTCATTAAATTTATTTTTTATATCATCAGTATAAACTGAATTATTTTCATACTCAATATCTTGATAAAGATCACTAAAAATATTTTCAAGTGGATTTATGGACATTTTTTGTCAAAGAGTATTTAGTACAGATTTTTGTAAATCTAAGAAACTATAATTCAATTTATCTAGTAAATTAGCAAAATTAGCTAGAGATGTTGAATCCTTTTTATTTTCTAACGAAGCATAAACGTTGTTAACCTTTTCGTATTCTCTTTTAAAACTATCGTATTGGTTTTCGAGTTCTTGAGCTTGATTTTGTTTGTATATGTTCGAATTTGTTCCTTGTGTGTTTTGTTTTAATTGATCTAATTTGCTAATTAAGGCAACATAAAATCCTGTTCCATTACTTGAACCGCTTGGGGCAAATTTTTCGGTGAATTTTTCCTTTACAAGTTTAACGAACTTATCGATATTTTTCTGATAACCTTGCTGAATTAAATTCATTAAGGAATCAACTTTTCTTGAATAATTTTTAACATCACCAAAATATGAGCTTAAGGCATAGTTAATTTTCTCTTTAAGGATCAAAAGAGGATTATAAAGTGATAATTCTGAACTTGCACCTCGCCAAAATACTGATTTGCTTGGATCAAAATCATTAACATAATTGGTTAAATCACTTTGGATATTTTCAAGTTGGCTCCTTACTTTAATATATAAATTAAAAACTTGTGATTTTGCTACTGCTTTAGCTGGCAATAAGTATTCATTTACTTGCGAATATGAAAGATCTTTTGATTTATTAATCGCTGTTTTTAAATCTTCAATTCCTTTCTGTTCAAACCCATCAACATAAATAATTTTATTGTTTGACTCAAGTTTATTGATTGTTGTATTAAAATAACTCTTAAGCTCATTATTGTAATTTAATTGTTCTTTTAATTGATCTCTTTTAGCACTAATTAATTGATCAATATTACTCTTGATAACATTAAATAAATGTATTTTAGTTTCTTCATTATTGTTGGTATTAACAAGCGTGGCAACTACACCACTTTCGCCATTAATTAATGAATTAATTTGATTAAATTTGGTAGCTACTGCTGCATTATCTAGCGAAGAGTCTTGAAAACTGATATAACTTAAAGCTCTATTAAATTCCTTTTTGAGTTTAATTGCATTATCTAGTACATATTGAATTAATGAATTTTTAACTTTACTTGTTTCAAATTGCTCTATTTTTCCAAAATAAGTATTAAATAGTTGATTTAAATCTGAATTTGGATCATTATATAAATTGATAAATTCATTTAATTTAGCTCTAATTACATTTTTCTCATTATCACTTAAAATATCGTTTGTTTCACATTGATTTTTTACTTTATCATAAGTATGTAACAAACTTAATCTAAGGTGTTCATTTTCAACTTGCTCAGTAATGCTTTCGATTGAATTTTCACCTTTCAAGCTCATTTTATCAGTATTGCCATAATATTCTTTGGCTTTTTTAATCAGCTCAAGAGCTTTATTTTTCGCATCATTCACTAATGATTCATTGCTCTTAATTTTATCTGTTAAATCATTAAGTTGATAAACTTTACTTGCTAGAATTTTTAGAGCTTCAAGCTTTTCATGAGCAAGATTCAATTGTTTACGAATAATATTTAACTCTCCTGATTGATCTGGTGCTATTGTTAAAGTGTTTTGAATACTGTTTTGCTCTTTGAGTTTATCTAAAAACATAGTTAAAGCTGTTTTTAGTTCATTATGTACTAAAGGAGCAAATCAACTTTCTTTGAGAGAGGTAATTTTAATATCATTCTCATTACGATAAATATTTCTATTTTTAATTAATGCTGTTTGATTATAAATATTATTAATGTTTTTTTGAACTAAAGTTTGGTATTCTCGAACACTTTTTGTTTTAATTTCTGGAACACTATCTCAAACGAGTTTAAGTGCATCATTTAAATCTTGTTTTGAAGTTGCAAAATTGTTTATTACTAAACTTGTTGCAAAAAGTAAAGTATCTTCATCTGCCTGAACGAGATTTTTGAATTCATTTGCTTTGGAGAATAAATCATTAATTCGAGCAATTGCTAGTTGATTATATTGATCATTTACTGCTAATTTTTCAAAATTAGTTAAATAATCATTAAATTCTTTGCGCTTTTCTAATCCACTTTGACCATTTAAACTTCTCAAATTAAAGCTTGATTTATTAATAATATCTTTAATTTCTTTGATCTTTAAAGCTAAAGCATCAAATGCGATTAGCTTTTGAGTTGTAAAACGAATTTGATTATTCAGATTACTGTAATAATCAGTGCTTTTTTCAGAAGATACATTAAAATAATTTTCACGAGCTTGTTCAATAAAATCATTGAGTTTTGAATAATATGGATTATTACTTTTTATACCACTAAGAGCATTTAAACTAATTCCCACATTTATAGCCAGTTCAGCAATTAAATGAGTTTTTTCTTTAATTCAGTTAACTTTAGTTAACAATCTTTTCAGATTATCTGATAAAGTCTCTGAATTTATTGATTTTTTTATATCATCAATATAACTATTTAATTTAGTTATAAAAACTGGGTCAAATGTACTTCCAATTTGATTGTTGAAACTTTTGACAATCCCATATTCTCCTTTAGATAAATCATCGTTTTCCAATAATTCTAGAATATTTGTTTTAATCTCGTCTGATTGAGCATTATCAAGATAAGTTTTATTTAATTCTGAATAATAAGAATTGATATTATTTAAATTATTTAAATCCACAATTGAAGCATTAATAGTATTTTTTAGATTTTGAGTCGAGCTACCTTTGCTTTTGTTGATATAATTTAAAACTCGTTTTTGGAGGGATAATAGTTTTAAAAATTGAGTAATCTTTTGACTTATTGACTCAATATCTAATAATGATGAATCAACTAATTGAATTTTAGATTTTACTCAATTCACAAAAGAAGTTTGGCTATTTTGAATTTTGTTTTTTAAATCTAAATCACTAGATTGAATTGAATTAGCAATCGATTGAATATCTCTAAGATTATTCAAAGCAAAATCTTTTAAGTATCCGATCTCAAGCTTAATTAAATAACTCATAATATCATTACTATCAACATTACTTCAATGAGAAGTATTTTTATCGATTTGATATTGATCTTTAACTTGTTGATAGTAATTATTAAAATAATATGTTTCATTAGAACTACTTAGTTTAACAATATTATTGTCTAAAATCGTTTGTTTATTATCAACTTGAATAATAGCTTGATTTAATGAAGTAAAAAGGTTATTTTTTTGATTTTTATATATTTTAATTTTGGTTTCAAATTCATCTTTTTGAGCTTGAATTTGTTCAACTGTGAAACTATCGTCATTAATAATTGACTTTATTTTTTCTGATATTAAATCAGCATCATTCTTAAGTTCTTGGTATATTTTTCAATCTTGGTTTTCTTTTAAAATGTTATTTAATTTTTCAGCAACATCTAAAAAAGATTTTTTAGCTTTAACAATTTGATGAGCTTGCTTAAGAGTATTAATTTTCCGAAGAATTTGCTCACGTGTATCTTGAGCGGATAAATGATTATTTTCTAATAAGCTTGAAATATGTAGTGATAAAGTTTTGGTTTGATCAACATTATACAAATTGTACAAAGATAATAGCTCTGAAGAAATATTAGCAAGCTCTTTTAATATTTCCATTTTATCAGCTAATTCAGTTGATGTTGATTCATTAACGTAATTATCAAAGTTTGTCAAATTAGCTCTATAAATATCATTGGCTTCACCACTTTGTGAAGAAGCAGTATTTTGAATCTCTTGATTAATTTTGTTAATTTTTTCTTGATTATAAATTTGTAAAATTTCATTTTTGAAATTAGATAATTTAATTTGGCTCTTTTGTAATTCTTGTAAACTCAAAATATTAGGAAATAAATTTATCAAATTTATCATTTCGCTTGCATTTTTAAGCTCTTCTTGAACAAGAGAAATAATTTCAGTCGTTCGAGTTCCAGTATATGGAGCTGAAATTTTAAATGAAATAACATTAGATAATTCTTTTAAATTGAGTTCAAGTTGATATAAATCAGGAATAAGCGAAATTAAATGATTAGCTTTAATTGCGATTTTTTGAATTTCGTCTTGGTTCAATGATTCTTGAATTTGTTCAATTAATTGATTATATTGATTAAGTAATGCTCTTGCACTCAAACTAGAATAATTGTCTTGATAATTAATATCAATTGCTGTTTTCAATTCTTCAATTTTGGCTTGAACCAAAATTTTAGTATCAATTTGATCTAAATTGTTTAAAGCTTTTTCTAAATCCTGATATATACTTAATACTTGCTCTAAAGTAGCGTTGGGATTGTCAAATAAAGCTTCTGCTTGAGAATGAGCAGCAATTGCATTATCAATGTAAGGTTTAATAAGAGTCGAAATTGCTTGATTCTGTTTTTGGGAAATGATTTTGCTGGCTTGTTGTTCGAATTGTGATAATTTACGAAAATATATGCTAGTATGAGTTATATCATAAAGTTTTTGACTAATATTTTCAAGTCGGCTCTCTAAAGCAAAGTCTCCTTGACCTTTGCTAATTTGGGTACGAATTTCATCAAGTTGTTTTTTGTATTTTTTGTATAAATCAATTCTTTTTTGTTCGTTTTTTGTAGGTATATAGTTCGCATCATTGTTTGAAAACACTTCTTTTAAATCATCATCATTAAAAGATGCAAATCTTTGAGCTTGAGCTTGTTTATTAACGTTAACTAGGTTTTGAATTTTGCTATTGTAAACAATTATTTTATCAATTAGTTCAATTGAAGAAATTGGATTAAAATCGCTCTTTATTTCAAGTGAATTATCATTAAATGATTTAGCTTGAGCTAAAAGATTTTTATTATTTGGATCATTTAAATTCTTAACCAATTTAATTTGGCTTTCGAATAAACTCATCATTTGTTTTAAATTAGTTCTTAAAACACTTCTCAACTCTTCGTTAAGCTGCTTTTTAATTGCACTTAAGTACGAAACATTTAGTATATTTGAATAAGTTTTAACAACCTCATTATTTAATTCGTTAAGTTTGCTTTTGATATTATCACTAGTAAACTTAAGTCCATTGACTTTTGAAATTTGTGTTTGAATGAGTTTTAATTCTTTATTTATTAAGGTTAAATCTTCAAGTTCTTTAGATAAAGAAGTATAAAAACTAAATAATTGCTGTGAAAGTTTTTTCGCATTCTCTCTTTTATTAACAATACCAATAATTTGTGCATTAAACCAATTAGATCTTTCTTTATTAATAATATGGTTTTCAAGTGCTTGGTTAATTTTTTGATTTAATTCATCAATTAATTTATTTGCAAATTGTAGATTATAAAATTCAGTAAACAAGTCACTTTTAGCAGAAATTAGTTCTTTTTTATTATTAATTAAACCTATTTTAATAATTAATGAATTAATTTTTTGTTTGTTGTAATTAAGTAAAGAATGAAATTTTTCAACATAAGTACTGAGATTTAAAATAACTTGTTTAATTTCCTCAACGCTTTTTTGTGTGTCTGAAATTTGTTGATAAAAGGTCAATACATTATTATAAATTTGATTGATATCAGCTTTATTTGAAGCCATATCTATTTCCATTTTAGTTGAATCCAGAAAACTTTTTACATTATCTTTTTCTTTTTGTGAATAAGCGACATTGTTTGCAAAAGGTTTAATCAAATTTAAATATTGATTAATTTGATCAATCTCATTTTGTGAACTTGAAAGCATTTGATCTAATTTAGCAACTTGAGCATTAGTATTTTGAGAAGCAATTTCCACTTCGTTTAAATGAATATTTGAACTAATAATTCGAGAATATAATGGAGTTAGTGTTAAATTAACATCTTTTTTAAGAGCATTAAAAGGTAAATGATCTAACTTATTTGCAGTTGTCTCAAGTAAATTAATAAATGGATCAAAAATTTTGTTTT